>DASUUK010000074.1 GCA_036374135.1 Euzebyales bacterium | reverse complement strand
TCTCGACGATCTCCGTCCGGCGACCCGCGAGGCGTTCCGGCACCTCGCTGCTGCGGTGGCGCGTCGCTTCGACGCCTGATCCGTGACGACGCTGCTGCTCGTCCGCCACGGGGTGACCGCCGCGACGGGGCACCGCCTCGGTGGGCGCACGCAGGCCGAGCTGAGCGAGGCCGGCCGCGAGCAGGCGCGCGCCGCGGCCGCGCGCCTCGCCGCACTGCCCGTACGGGCCGTCTACGCCAGCCCGCTGGCACGGACCTGGCAGACCGCGGAGCTGGTCGCCGAGGCCGTGGGGCGCGAGCCGGTGGCCTGCGACGGTCTGCTCGAGGTCGACTACGGCCGCTGGACCGACCGTCCACTGAAGGCGGTCGCACGGACCAGGATGTGGCCGGTGATCCAGGCCCGCCCGTCGCTGGCAGCATTCCCGGAGGGCGAGACGATCCGGCACGCGCAGGTCCGTGCCGCGGATGCGGTCGAGCAGCTCGTGGACCGGCACAAGCGCGGGGTGATCGTGGCGGTCAGCCACGCCGACGTCATCAAGGCACTCGTCGCGTTCTACCTGGCGTTGCCGCTCGACGCCTTCCAGCGGCTGCACGTCGCACCGGCGTCGGTGACCGTCATGGCGCTGTCACCCGGCGGACGCCCGACGCTGCTGCGCTTCAACGACGACGGGCCGCTGCGCGCGCAGGACTTCCGACCGCCACGCAGGAAGAAGGCGAAGGGCAGGTCATGACCGCAGACAGGCGCGACGCGTCGTGCTCCCCCGCCGCATGTGGGGTGGGGGTGGGGCACCGCGCCGCCCGCGACGTGATCGGGCGACGACCATGACGGCGTCGTTCGAATACCGCCCCGTCGAGTGGCTGACCGCGGGCGCCGTCGGCGAGCCCGGACAACGCACGTTCTACATCCAGGCACGGCGCGCAGGTGACATGGTGTCGCTGGTCGTCGAGAAGGAGCAGGTGCGCATGCTCGCGCAGCTCGCGCAGGAGCTGCTGGGCCGCGTCGACGTGACCGTCACCCCTGACGACCTCGACACGGCCGGGCAGGCGCTGCGGCAGCCGGTCGAGCCGATCTGGCGGGCCGGTTCGATGAGCCTGGGGATGGACACCGGCGGTGGGCAGTTCGTGCTGGAGGTCCAGGAGTTCGTCGACGACGAGGCGGACACCGAACCGGCGGTCGCCCGGTTCTGGATGGACCAGCGCCAGCTGGTCGCGCTGGCCGCGCACGCGGCCTACGCCGTCGAGGCGGGTGCGCGTGAGCGCTGCCGCCTGTGCGGTCGTCCGATCGACCCCGTCGACGGTCACGTGTGCCCGGCGACCAACGGCCATGGACCTCTCACCGTCTGACGCGCCCGCCGTCGAGCTCCTGCGGACCGCGGAGCTCGAGGTCATCGGTGTGCTGTCGGGCGCGAGCAACCACACGCTGCTCGTGCGGCTCGGCGGTGACGACGAGCGGTTCGCGGTCTACAAGCCGCGTCGCGGCGAACGGCCGTTGTGGGACTTCCCGCCAGGCTCACTGTGCCGCCGCGAGGTCGCCGCCTACCGCGTCAGCGCGTTCCTGGGGTGGGATCTGGTGCCTCCCACGGTCCTGCGCGACGGTCCGCACGGCCAGGGCTCGGTCCAGCAGTTCGTGCCACACGATCCGGCCGACCACTACTTCTCGCTGGTCGCGGATCCGGCGCTCCACCCCCGGCTGGCGCAGCTGGCGACCTTCGACCTGCTCGTCAACAACGCCGACCGCAAGGGCGGCCATGTGCTGCGCGTCCGTGACGACGACCGGCTCGTGGGCATCGACCACGGCCTGACGTTCCATCCGCAGCCCAAGCTGCGCACGGTGATCTGGGATCTGGGCGCGGCGGCGATCGCCGACGTGTGGCGCACCGATCTGGAGCGCCTCGCCACCGCGCTGCGGGCCGGGGACGGGTTGCTTGAGGATCTGCTGACGGCCGAGGAGGTGGCCGTGCTCGCGCGGCGTGCCGGCCTGCTCGCGGCCACCGAGGCGTTGCCCGATCCACCCGCCGACCGCCGGCCGTACCCGTGGCCCCCCGTGTGACGCGACCGGCACGGACCTGTGGTGTGTCGACCGGCCGCACGCAGGTGGAGACCGGCAGCGAGCACAACACCGGGGCCAGCATCGGCGTCGTCGATCCGTGCCCGTCGCTCGGGCCGGTCGGGCTCGGACGGTGTCGACGCAACGATGCCGGGACGACCGACACCACCGGCCCGGCATCGCTACGCTGCGCAGTGTGGCAGACGGTGCCGACGCCGGCGTGATCCTCGTCGTCGATGACGAGGATCTGGTGCGCGAGGTCGTCGGTGACTACCTGCGGCGGGACGGCTACCGGGTGCTGACCGCCGCGGACGCGCCGCAGGCCCGGACCCTGCTCGACCGGCACCGGCCCGCGCTCGCTGTGCTCGACATCATGCTCCCCGGCGGCGACGGGCTGAGCCTGGTGCGCGAGGTGCGCGCGCAGGGTTCCGACCTGCCGATCATCCTCCTGACGGCGCGCGACGACGAGATCGACCGCATCATGGGCCTCGAGCTCGGGGCCGACGACTACGTGACGAAGCCGTTCAGCCCGCGCGAGCTCGTCGCCCGTGTGCGTTCGGTGCTGCGTCGTGCGACCAACACCGGACCACGACCGGAAGGGACGCTCGGTGCCGGTGAGCTGCGCATCGACGTCGCGTCGCGTGAGGTGCACGTCGGCGATCGGCTGGTCGAGCTGACGCCCAAGGAGTTCGATCTGCTCGCATGCCTGGCCGCCGTGCCACGGCGCGTGTTCACGCACGAGACGCTGCTGCAGCAGGTCTGGGACTCGTCGGCCCAGTGGCAGGACCCGGCAACGGTCACCGTGCACGTCGGCCGTGTGCGCCGCAAGCTCGGGCCCCGGGGCGACGACAGCTGGATCACGACCGTGTGGGGGGTGGGGTACCGATTCGATCCGTGACCCGCATCGCCGCGCTGGTCGTGGCGGTCGTGGCGGCCGCCGTCGTGGCGTTGCCGCTGCTCCGGCCGACGCCGCAGGACTGGCTGCTGCTCGTGGTCCTGTTCGCGGTGCCGGCCGCGATCGCCGCGCTGATCGCGCTGGTGGCCGTGCGACGGGTCCGCACGATCGCCGGTGCCATGCGGACCATGGTGCTCGTCGCGCTCGGCGGCGCGGGCCTGGTCGTCGCCGGGGCGGCATCGGTCATGGTGGTCGACACCCACGACGCGCGGCTCGTGCTGCTGGCCCTCGCGGTGGGAAGTGCGGTCGGCCTGACCGCGGCCGGCTGGATCGGCGAGCGGCTCGCCGCCGATCTCGGCACGCTGGCGTCGACGGCCCACCGCATCGGTGACGGTGACCTCGACGCGCGCGCGGAGGTCGACCGCTCCGGCGAGGTCGGTGAGCTGGCGGCGGCGGTCGACGACATGGCCACCCGCCTGGCCGCCGCCGATCGCGCGCGGCGCAGTGACGCGGCCGCGCGTCGCGATCTGCTCGCGGCATTGGGCCACGACCTGCGCACACCGTTGGCGTCGCTGCGCGCGGCGGTCGAGGCGCTGCAGGACGGTGTCGCGCGCGACCCGGCGCGCTACCTCGATGCGATGGCCGCCGACGTCGACGTGCTGGCCCGTCTGGTCGACGATCTGTTCACGCTGGCGCGCATCGAGCGGGGCGAGCTGACGCTGTCACCGGAGCCCGTCGACCTCGCCGAGCTCGCCGACACGACGGTGACCTCCCTGGAGGTGATCGCGGAACGACGTCGGCTCGAGCTGACGATGTCGGCCGACGGGGACACGACCGCGATCGTCGATCCGCACGCGATCGGCCGCGTGCTGCGCAACCTGCTCGACAACGCCCTGCGTCACGCACCGGAGCGCACGAGCGTCGACGTGGCGGTCGTCGGTGGCGGTGACCACGTCACGCTGGCGGTCACCGACGAGGGCCCGGGATTCGATCCGTCGTTCCGCGCCCGCGCCACGGCGGTCTCGACGCGGTTCGACGACGCGCGCACACGCGGCGGTGCCGGCCTCGGCCTGCCGATCGCCCGTGGGCTCGTCGAGGCACACGGCGGATCGCTGCGCATCCATCCGCAGCCCGGTGGGCGCGTGACCGTGCACCTGCCGCGCGCTGTCCGCCGTACGATCTCCTCCCCGGCAGCGAGCGAGGTGACCGATGGGCCGGTTGGTGACGATCGATCAGATCGAGCGGGCGCGCGCCACGCTGTCGGGCGTCGTCGCACGAACGCCGGTGCAGCCGTCGCGCGCCGTGTCGTCGATGGTGGGCGCACAGGTCCTGCTGAAGTGTGAGCACCTGCAGCGGACAGGGTCGTTCAAGCTGCGCGGTGCCTACAACCGCATCGCATCGTTGTCGCCCGCGGAGCGGGAGCACGGGGTGGTGTGCGCGTCGGCGGGCAACCACGCACAGGGCGTCGCGCTGTCCGCGCAGTTGCTCGGCGTCGGCGCGACGGTGTTCATGCCCGCAGGTGCTCCGCTGCCCAAGGTGGCCGCCACCCGTGGCTACGGTGCGCGGATCGAGCTGGTCGACGGGGGGGTCAGCGAGGCGCTGGACGCCGCGACCGCCCGTGCGCGCGAGCGACATGCGGTGTTCGTGCACCCGTTCGAGCATCCCGACGTCATCGCGGGCCAGGGCACGTTGGGGCTCGACATCGTCGACGAGATCGACGACCCGGGCACGATCGTCGTGCCGATCGGCGGCGGAGGCCTGATCTCGGGCGTCGCCGCCGCCGTCCGGGCGCGCTCGCCCCGCACACGCATCATCGGGGTGCAGGCCGAGCGTGCGGCGGCGGTCCTTGCGTCTCTCGCGGCCGGCGCTCCCGTCACCGTCGAGGTGGGCGACACGATCGCGGACGGCATCGCGGTGTCGCGACCCGGCGAGCTCACGCTGGAGCACATCGCCGCGCTCGTCGACGAGGTCGTCACGGTCGACGACGAGACGATCGCACGCGCGGTCCTGCTGCTGGCCGAACGCGCCAAGCAGGTGGTCGAGCCCTCCGGCGCCGCAGGGCTCGCGGCGCTGCTGGCCGGCGCCGTGACCGACCTGGTCGAGCCGGTGGTGGTCCTGCTGTGCGGCGGCAACGTCGACCCGCTCCTGCTCGCGCGCATCATCCAGTCCGGTCTCGTCGGCGAGGGTCGCTACCTGGCGTTCCGCACACGCGTGCAGGACCGGCCGGGCGCGCTGTCCGCCGTGCTGGACCTGATCGCCGGCTGTGGCGCCAACGTCGTCGGCGTCGAGCACCATCGCCTGAGGCCCAAGCTCGGGCTGATGGAGGTCGAGCTCGAGCTCGCGCTGGAGACGCGGGGCGCCGATCACTCCGAGACGGTTCTGAGCGGCCTGCGCAGCGCCGGCTACCCGATCGAGCGCTGATCCCACATCAGCCGTTGACACACCCGCGCCATCGTACGGAGGGCCCACACGTGACCTCAGCCGGTGGCCGGTCGGTTCCCGGCGCCGTACGCGTCCAGGAAGCGCCGCACGCGGGCGGCGACCACTGCGGCGTCGTCGAACGGGAGGCCGTGGCCGGCGTCAGGCACGATCTCGACGGTGACGTCAGGCAGCAGGGCTCGCGCCCGGGCGGCGGCCGCCTCCGGCCGCATGATCGCGCTGTGCTCGGCGAGCAGCGCCAGCGTCGGTGACGTGACGGCCCGCAGGGCCGCGTCCGGGAGTGCGGCCGCGGCGTCGGGAGCATCGTGGTGGGCCGTCGCGAAGTTGGCGAGCCGTCCCAGCTGGAACAGGTCGGTGTCGAGGATCATCCGGGCGTGCAGACGTTCGGCCGCGCGGCGACGGATCGGCATCGGTGCAACCGCTGCGGCAAAGACCTTCATGCCCCACGCGATGAACCGCTTCATGTCGATGTCGACCAGCCCACCGGGATCGAGCAGGGTCGCGGTGGCGACCCGTTCGGGGGTGCGCCCGGCCCACACGAGCGTCAGCAGCGCGCCGTAGGAGGAGCCGACGATGTGGACCCGGTCGAGGTCGAGCCCGACCGCGACGGCATCGAGCCACGGCAGGTGGTCGGACAGCGTCGCGATCGGGGCGCGTTGCACGCTCAGGCCGACGTCGCCGATCACGTCGACGCAGTGGACGGGCCGCCCACCGAAGCCGTGCACGAGCATCGGCGCCCACATCAACGACGTCGCACCCCACCCCGGCAGCAGCAGCAGCGGAACCCCGTCGCCCGGCCACGAGAACACGTGGGCCGTGCCGAGCCGGGTGCCGACATCGGTCTCCGACGGCGGTGACGGCCACCGCTCCGCGCGCAGGCGGGCGTAGATCTCGTCGAAGCGCCGCTCGTCGTCGGGCTTCCTGAACGTCGTGAGCTTCACGTCGGTCATCCTCAGCCCCGGCACCGGGTTGTCTTCGTACGAGTGTACTATAACGTCGCGACGAAGAGGTGGCACGTGCCGAAGCAGGTCGACCATGACGCCCGGCGCAGGCAGATCATCGAGGCGTTGTGGCGCATCACCGTGCGCGGCGGGCTCGACAGCGCCAGCTTCCGGGAGATCGCGGGGGAGGCCGGCGTCTCGGTCAACCTGATCCAGTACTACTTCGGCACCAAGGACGCACTGCTGGTCGCCGCGCTGGAGCACCTGGGTCAGCGAGCGGTGGAGCGCATCCGGTCCCGCACCGGTGAGCTCGGTGATGCACCAAGCGAGCGGGCGGTCGTCGCCGCCATCTTCGACGAGCTCTTCCCCGACGACGAGGTCAGCCGCACGACGATGCTGCTGTTCGTCGTGTTCGAGGCCGCGGCCCTGTCCCACACCGGCCTGGCCCGGGCGGAGGCGCGTCGCATGACCGGCGGTCTCTTCGACACGGTGGCGGGCATGGTGCGCGCGGCGCAGGCCGCCGGCCGGGCGCCGACATCCATCGACCCCGGCCGGGAGGCGATCGTCCTGGTGTCGACGCTGACCAGCGTGTCCCAGGGCGTGCTGGGCGGACACCTGACGATCGAGGACGGCCGTGCGGCGATCAGCTATGCGCTCGACCGCGCACTGCCGCCATCGTGAGCCCGGGTCAGGTGCGGATGGTCGCCGGTTCGCTGGCGCCGGTGGCGTGCTCGACCGCGCCGGACACGCGCCAGCCGGCCTCCTCGCGCGTCATGAGGTACACGAGTCCCGTCGTGGCGCCGTTGGTCGACGTCACCTCGATCAGCACCTGCGCCTCGTCGCCGACCAGTGCGCAGCCGAGCACGTCGTGCGCCGCCGCGTCGGCCGCCTCCGGATAGCCGGACGTCACGATCTGCCGCAGACCCTCGGCGTCGACGCCGGCGGCGCGGAACTGCCGGCTGGTCAACGCCCAGGCGCCCTCCCAGTCGTCGGCCGCGAACGCCGCCAACTGCTCGGTGATCACGGCGTCGAGCGCCGCGAGGTCGCCGGCGCAGTCACCGACGTCCGGATCATCGGGTGGACCCGTCGCCTCCGGGCGGTCCGGGGTGCCGGCGGCGTCGGTCGCGCGCGGTGCGTCGGCGACCTCTGTGGTCGGCGACACGCAGCCCGTCGCAACCACGACCAGCACGGACATCGCGAGCACGAGGTGGCGCACGCGCCGCGCACCGGGCCCACGCGGCCTGCTCCCGGCGTGTTCGTCGGTGGCGGGCATGTGTGGACAACTGTAGGGGCCGACGGCGGGGCCGGCCGCGGCAGCGGGACACCGCCCCGACGGTGGCACACTGCACGGGTGGTCGAGTCGGTCGTGGCGCGCAACGGGACGGTCGTGCGTTCGTGGTTGGCGGCGATCGGTCGTCGACCGTTCGTGGCGGTAGACACCGAGACGACCGGGTGGGATCCATGGCGTGACCGGTTGCGGCTGGTGCAGGTCAGCGCGGGCCCCGGCCACCCGGTGCTGGTCGTCGACACCGCACACGTCGAGCCGGCCGTGCTCGCCGACCTGCTCGGCGACGTCGGCATCGCCAAGGTGTTCCACCACGCCGCGTTCGACCTCCGCTTCCTCGCGCGCGCCGGCCTGCGCGTCGAACGCGTGGCCGACACCATGCTCTCGCAGCAGTTGCTTGACGGCGGTGAGTCGTCGGCGGGACTCGGGCTGGCTGACATGGCGGCGTTCCGGTTGGGCGTCACGCTCGACAAGAGCCAGCGCTCGGGCTTCGTCAACGGTGGCACGCTGACGCAGGACCTGATCGACTACGCGGCCGCGGATGCGGCGGCGACGTGGTCGGTGTTCGACCAGCAGCGCCATGAGCTGACCGGTCACCGTCTGGGCCGGATCGCCAGGCTCGAGTTCGCGGCGCTGCCGGTGCTCGCGGGGCTCGCCCTGCGCGGTGTCGGGTTCGACGCGGCGCGGTGGTCGGTGTTGATGCGCGAGTTCGAGGCACGGTTGCCGGCGCTCGAATCGACGGCGCAGGAGACCTTGGTGACCGCCGACAGCCCGCGCAACCTGTTCGGGCCCGAGCCGGTCAACCTCGAGGCGCCGGAACAGGTGCGCGACGCGCTGGCACGCGTCGGCGTGGAGGTCGCGTCGACCCGCACCGAACAGCTCCGCGACCTCGACCATCCCGCTGTCGCGGCGCTGCTGGAGTACCGCGGTGTCGCCAAGCTCACCAGCAACTGGGGCGGGGACTGGGCCGATCGGGTCGTGCATCCGGTCACCGGCCGGGTGCACGCCGACTGGCGGCAGATCGTGGGTACCGGGCGGATCGCCTGCCGCGACCCCAACCTCACCCAGATCCCCAAGCAGGGTGGCTGGCGGAGCTGCTTCGTGGCGTCACCCGGGCACATGCTCGTCGTCGCGGACTACAGCCAGCAGGAGCTGCGCATCCTCGCCGCCGTGTCGGGCGATCCCGCGCTGTCGGAGGTCTTCCGCGGCAGTGGCGACCTGCACCGCGCGACGGCGGCGCTGGTGTTCAACGTGCCCGAGGAGGGCGTGACGCCACAGCAGCGCCACGCCGCCAAGGCGCTCAACTACGGTCTGATGTACGGCATGGGCGCCGCGAGCTTCGCGCGCAGCACCGGCATCGGTCAGGATGCCGCCGCGGACACGATCAGGCGGTACTTCGCCACGTTCCCGCGCGTCGAGCGATGGCTCGCCGACGCCGAGGCCGCGGGCCGACGCACCGGTCAGGTGCGCACCGCGCTGGGTCGGCTGCGCGTGCTACCCCGTGACCTGGGCGGCGGGGTGGCCCTGCTGGCGCGCAACGCGCCCATCCAGGGTGCGGGAGCCGACATGACCAAGCTCGCGCTCGCGCAGGTCGAGCAGCGCCTGCGTGCACGCTACGGCGACGCGCCGGACAGGTCGAGCGGACTGGTCCTGACGGTCCACGACGAGCTCGTCGTCGAGGTGCCCGAAGCCGACGCCGACCAGGTCGCGATCGACGTCGTCGATGGCATGCGGGCCGCCGCGGGCGAACTGCTCGGTGACGTGCCGGCCGCCGTGGACGTCGCCGTGCGGCCGCGGTGGGGCGCCGACGGGTAGGCTGCCGGGCCATGCAGCCATGGGTCACCAGCGAGACCGGTCAGCTCCGGGAGGTCATCCTCCACCGGCCCGGCAAGGAGCTGCGCCGCATCACGCCCGCCAACCGTGAGGACCTGCTGTTCGACGAGCTGGTCTGGGTCGACCGCGCACAGCAGGAGCACGACGCGTTTGCTGACCTGCTGCGGGCCCGGGGCGTACGTGTCCGGCTGTTGACCGACCTGCTGACCGATGCGTTGGCCGACGACGCCGTGCGCGCCGACGTCATCGCGCGACGCGCGACGGCCGACAGCTGCGGGGTCGAGCTCGTCGACCGGGTGCGTGGTCACCTCGGCGACATGGCGGCCGACGAGCTGGCCGACACCCTGATCGGTGGCCTGACCGTTGCAGAGGTTCCCGGCGCCCGCGCCGGCTTCGTCGGTGGCGTGATCGGTCCGCACGCGTTCCTGGTGCCGCCGCTGCCCAACGCGGTGTTCACGCGTGACCCCAGCGCGTGGATCGCCGGTGGCGTGGTCCGCTCGCCGATGGCCATGCCCGCCAGACGACCCGAACAGATCCTGTGGGAGGCGATCTACGAGCACCACCCCGACTTCGCCGGCGCGGCGCCGATCTGGTACGGCGACGCCAGGGGGCTGCACGCCACCCTCGAGGGCGGTGACGTCATGGTGCTCTCACCCCGCTGCGTTGCCGTGGGGTTGTCGGAGCGGACGCATCCGATCGGGGTCGAGAACCTGGCGGCCGGGTTGTTCGACGCCGGCGTCACGCAGCAGGTGCTGGCGGTCGAGCTGCCCAAGACGCGGGGGACGATGCACCTCGACACCGTGCTGACGGTCGTCGACACCGATGCGATCGTCCTGTGGCCGCGCATGCGGACCGGCACCGGCGTGTGGCGCATCGAGCCCGGAGCGTCCGGGCGCATGCAGGTGACCGACGAGCCGGACCTGGTGGCCGCACTGGCACGCGGGCTCGGCGTCGACGCGCTGCGGGTCGTCACGACGGCCGAGGACGAGGTGCTGGCGGACCGCGAGCAGTGGGACGACGGCAACAACACGCTCGCGCTGCGCCCCGGCGAGGTGTTCGCCTACGAGCGCAACGTCGACACCAACCGCCGGCTGCGGGACGCCGGCGTCACCGTGCACACGATCGAGGGCTTCGAGCTGCCCCGCGGCCGCGGCGGACCGCGGTGCATGTCGTGCCCCGTCGTGCGCGACCCCGTGCCCGCGTGATCGCGGGCGGCCGGGTCCATCCGCCGGCTGGCCCGACGGCGCGGCTGGTCAGACCCGTTCCTCGAGACCGCGGACGCCCGTGACCTTGATCGAGAACTCGCCGGCGGGCGCCTGGTAGCTGACCTCCTGCCCGACGCGGGTGCCCATGAGCGCGCGACCGAGTGGCGAGTCGGGGCTGATGACCGTCAGCCCGGTCGTGCGGTCCTCGCGACTGCCGATGAGGTAGGTCTGCTCATCGCCGTCCTCGTCGACGGTGTCGACCACGCTGCCGCCGACGACGACATCGCCCGACGGGGCGGACCCGACCTGCGCCCGTGACAGCATGTCCTCGAGCTGGCGGATGCGGGCCTCCATCTTGCCCTGCTCCTCCTTCGCCGTGTCGTACTCGGCGTTCTCCCGGAGGTCCCCGTGGGCACGGGCGGTCTTGATGGCCTGTGCGGCTTCCTCACGACCAGTGGTCTTGAGATGCTCCAGTTCCGATGTCAGCTGATCGTGGGCAGACTGGGAGAGCCAGACCGTATCACTCAACGCGAGACACCCCATGCGGTCGGCGGGCGATTGAACAGGCGAGAAGTGTAGACGTGCGACGCCGCGTTCGCGGCGGGCAATGACAGGAGGCGCACCGTGCCCGAACTGCCCGAGATCAGGGCGCATGCCGAGCGGCTGACGGAACAGTTCGGCGGCGCGGGCGTCGAGCGGTTCGAGCCGCTGTCGTTCACCGCACTCAAGACCTTCTCGCCGCCACCCGACGCCGCACACGGCCACGTGCTCACGTCGGTCGCCTCGCGCGGCAAGCACCTCCTGCTCGACGTCGACGTGGTGACCTTCGTCGTGCACCTGATGCAGGGCGGGCGCCTGAAGCCGGACACGTCGAAGTCGAAGCGACCGCGCAACGGTGTCGCGCGGTGGCACTTCACGGATGGTCGGCGACTGCTGCTGAGCGAGGCAGGCACGGAGCGGCGCGCAGGCGTCTGGGTCGTCAGTGGTGATCCGTTGTCGCAGGAGCCGCTGGCCGATCTTGGCCCGGAAGCGGATGCCGTGACCCTCGACGACCTGGCGGGCCTCGTCGGCGCGCACGGCATGCGTCTGCACACCTTCCTGCGGGATCAACGGGTGATCGCCGGCATCGGGCGGCGGCTCGCGAACGAGATCTGCCATCGCGCGCGACTCTCGCCGTTCACGGCGACCCGTGGCATGGACGACGACCAGATCGCCGCCCTGCACGCCGCGATCGGCGCGACGATCGCCGAGGGCCTGGCGGCCGAGCGGGACCGCGACGACATGAGCGCGTCGAAGGACCGGCCCGCGCAGGTCCACGCGCGCACCGGCGAGCCGTGCCCGGTCTGCGGTGACGAGGTCCGCGAGATCACGTACAACCGCTACACGGTCAACTACTGCGCAGCCTGCCAGACGGACGGTCGGATCCTCGCCGACAATGCGCTCAGCCGGCTGGGTGTCGACCGGCAGGAGTGGGGCCGGGGACGGCAGCACGGCTAGGCTCGACGTCGGGCGGCGCCCCGGGCGTCGCCCGACGCACGCGACGCGACGGACACGACGATGCGCCTGATCACCTACAACGTCAACTCGATCAGCACCCGACTGACCCGCGTGCTGGCGCTGCTCGACGACCTCGGGCCCGACGTCGTGTGTCTGCAGGAGACCAAGTGCACGGCCGAGAACTTCCCGCACGGCGCGTTCGAGGAGCACGGCTACGTGGCCGCCGACCACTCCGCGGGACGCTGGGCCGGGGTCGCGGTCCTGGCACGCGGCGGCCTCGGGTTCAGCGACGTGCAGGCGGGATTGCGCGGCGAGCCCGCCGTCGACGAGGCGCGGTGGGTCGAGGCGACCGTCGGCGACGTGCGGGTCGTCAGCACCTACGTGCCCAACGGCCAGGCGCTCGACAGCCCCGCGTTCAAGCAGAAGCTGCTGTTCCTCGAAGCGATGCGCGAGCGCGCGGCGGAGCTCGCGGACGGCCCGGCCATCATCGCCGGTGACCTGAACGTGTGTCCGACCGACCTCGACGTGTGGGACCCGTCCGCTGTGCACGGCGCAACCCACATCACCGATGACGAGCGCAGCCGCCTGCGGGCCGTCGTCGACACGGGCTTCGTCGACGCGTTCCGCCGCCTGCACCCCGACGAGCCCGGCTTCACCTGGTGGGACTACCGCGCGGGGCACTTCCACAAAGGCTTCGGGCTGCGCATCGATCTCGCGCTGGTCAGCGAAGGGCTCGCCGGACGCCTGACCGACAGCGTCGTGCAGCGCCCGTACCGCAAGCCGACGAAGGTGCCGGGCACCAAGCCGTCCGACCACGCGCCACTCGTGGTCGACTTCGCCGGCAGCTGACCGCAGCGCTGCGCGCCGCACCGGCCGCGCAGGTTCCGCCGGCCACCTGGGAGCCTCGTACACTGCGGTGTCGGCCTTCGGACAGAGCACACCGTGATGCGAAACCTCGTCTACCGGCTCTACGAGCGGCGGCTCGCCGCGTCGTTGCCGCATGACGTCCTCCCGCGACACGTCGGCGTCATCCTGGACGGGAACCGCCGCTACGCCCGCGAGATGGGGCTGTCGACCGTCGCGGACGGCCACCGTCTCGGTGCGGGCAAGATCCAGCACATGCTCGACTGGTGCCACGAGTTCGGCATCGCGCACATCACGCTGTGGCTGCTGTCGACTGACAACTTCTCCAGAGATCCCGCGGAGCTGGCGGAGCTGGCCGACATCATCGGTCAGACGGTGACGGCCATCGCCGACGACCCGCGGAACCGGGCGCGCGGGTTCCGCATCACCCCGGTCGGGGCGCTCGATGCCCTGCCCGACGGGCTGCGCCTGGCGTTGAAGGATGCGGCCGACCGCACGAGCTCCGGCACCGCGCTCCACGTCCAGGTGGCGGTCGGCTACGGCGGCAGGCAGGAGATCATCGACGCGGTGCGGGGCCTGCTGCAGGAGCGGCTCGAGCTCGGTGACTCGCTCGAGCAGGTGATCGACGGGCTGACGCCCGAGCTGCTCGCGCCGCACCTGTACACGACCGGCACGCCCGACCCCGATCTCATCATCCGCACGTCGGGTGAGATCCGCCTGTCGGGGTTCCTGCTGTGGCAGTCGGCCCACTCGGAGTTCCACTTCACCGACGCGTACTGGCCGGCGTTCCGCAAGATCGACTTCCTGCGCGCGTTGCGTGACTTCGCCGGGCGCAAGCGCCGGTTCGGCCGCTGACCACCGCCGACGAAAAAGATGTCACGACGTGGCATCGCTGGGCTATGCTGCGAAGCGTCGATGACCGATGCGGACACCTCCATACAGCTGGTGCGCCACGCGAAGGCGCAGAGTCGTGATAGGTGGTGGGGCAAACGGGACCGGGACCGGCCGCTGACGAAGGCCGGCAGGGCACAGTCCAAGGGCCTCGCCGTCGAGCTGGGCGCCCGACCCATCGTCCGCATCCTGACCAGCCCCTTCACGCGTTGCGTGGAGACCGTGCAGCCCCTGGCTGACAGGTTCGGCATCGACGTCGAACCGGCCGAGGTGCTCGGTGAGGCGCCGTCGGTGCCACTGGTCGACGCGGGCGACACCTGGGTCGCGTCGGCGTGGCTGGGCGGCAGGGGTCTCGCGCTGGTCGACCAGGTCGTGGCGGACGGCCCGGCCGGCGACGTCGTCATGTGCTCGCACGGCGACGTCATCCCCTCGGTCATGGCCGCGCTCGCCGGCCGCGACGGGCTGGACATCGATGACGTCCACCTGCGCAAGGGCGCGCGGTTCCGCCTGACGTTCAAGGGTCCGAAGTGCGTCGCCGTCGAAGCGGTGGCGCCGCCCTAGGACCCGCAACGGCCCGCGGACCGGCAGCGGTAGCTCGTCCAACCAGGGGAGGATGCCAGATGGGTTCGACGTTTGTGCTCGACACATGCGTGTTGTTGGCGGACCCGCACGCGCTGTACCGGTTCGATGAGCACGAGGTGGTGCTGCCGCTGGTGGTCGTCGAGGAGCTCGATCGTCAGAAGACCCGCATGGACGAGGTGGGTCGCAACGCCAGGACGGCGTTGCGCCTGATCGAGGAGCTGCGGCTACGCAGCTCCAACGGACTGCGCGACGCGGTCGACCTGCCCAGGGCCGGCACGATCCGGGTGGAGGGCAACCACGTCGACAGCGAGCTGCCGCCGTACCTGGATCCGGCCAAGCCGGACAACCGGATCCTCTCGGTGGCCGTCGGCCTGGCCGGCACGCTCGTCACGAAGGACAGCGCGCTGCGCATCAAGGGCAGCCAGCTCGGCGTCGCGGTCGAGGACTACCGCGCCGACACCGTCGAGGTCGACGAGCGGTACACCGGCATGGCCGAGCTCGACGTCGACTCGGCCGCGTTGGACGTGCTGCACCGTGACGGCAAGCTCGAGCTGTCGGCGGAGGTCGCCGCCGAGGCCGGCGCGTGGGTGAACCAGTGCCTGGTGCTGCGCTCGGGCGCGTCGTCGAGCGGTCTGGCACGTGTGGCGTCCTGTCCGCCGGATGGGCCGGTGATCGTCGAGCGGGTCGGTGGCCGGCCGCGCGTGTTCGGCGTCAGCCCCCGCGACGTGCGGCAGACGTTCGCGCTGGACCTGCTCATGGATCCCGACGTGCCGTGCGTGTCGCTGATGGGCATGGCCGGCACCGGCAAGACGTTCCTGGCCCTGGCCGCCGGGCTGGAGCAGGTCGTGGAGGCCGGCGCGTACCGGCGCCTGTCGGTCTACCGGCCGCTCGTGGCGGTGGGCCGTCAGGAGGTCGGGTACCTGCCGGGTGACCTGGACGAGAAGCTGCAGCCGTGGATGGCCGCGGTCCACGACAACCTGTACTCGCTGTTCCGCGGCGACGACACCTCGGGCGGGCAGTGGTCGGCGGGGCACCGGGAGCTGCAGTCCGCCGTGGACTCGCTGCTGGACCGCGGGCAGCTCGAGATGGCGGCGATCACCTACCTGCGGGGGCGGTCGATCACCGACGAGTACGTCATCGTCGACGAGGCCCAGAACCTGGAGCTGCCGACGCTGAAGGTGATCCTCACGCGCATGGCCGCCGGATCGAAGGTCGTGTTCTGCGGTGACCTGTCGCAGGTCGACAACCCCTACATCTCGCCCTACGGGGGGCTGGCGGCGCTGATCGAGAAGATGAAGGGCTCCGAGCTGTTCGGGCACGTGACGATGAGCAAGGGGGTCCGCTCGCCGCTCGCCGAGCTGGCGGCGATGGCCTTCTAGGCGCCCGGTCGCGCGCCCGTCCGTACGGGCCGCTTCGGCGTCAGACGAGAATCACCTCGACGCCGAGGCGGCGGAACTCCGCAGCGGCCTCGTCGTCGAGCGCGTCGTCGCAGATCAGGACGTCGATCTGCTCGAGGTCGCCGAAGCGGATGAAGTGGTGCTGACCGAGCTTGCTCGAGTCGGCGAGCAGCACGACGCGCCCCCCGGCGCGGATCATCGCCCGCTTGATCTCGGCCTCGGCGACGTCGGGTGTGGTGAGGCCGTACTCGGCGGACATGCCGTTGGTGGCGATGAAGGCGACGTCGACGTGCAGTTCGGCCAGCACGCGCTGCGTCCACACGTCGACCTGCGCCAGCGTGCGTGGTCGCAGCCGGCCTCCGGGCATCAGCACGGTGACGTTCGAGCGCTCGACGAGGCTTCGGGCCAGGGGGAGCGAGTTCGTCGTGACCACCAGTTCCCGGTCGGTCGGGAACGCCTCGACGAGTCGTGCGGTCGTCGTCCCCGCGTCGATCAGCACGGCGCCCTCGTTGGGCACCAGGTCGACCGCGGCGGCGCCGATCCGTTGCTTCTCGGCGCGGTGCACATCCATGCGCTGCGCGTAGTCGGGCTCGAACCCGAGCCGGTCGACCGGCAACGCCCCGCCGTGGACGCGTCGGATCATCCCGCGGCGCTCCAACCGTGTCAGATCACGGCGCACGGTCTCCGTGGTCACGCCGAAGGTGGCGGCCAGCACGGCAACCTCGACCCGGCCGTCGCGGCGTGCGCGGCGCATGATCTCCCGCTGGCGTTCAGGTGCGTACACGGCTGCTCAACTGCTGTCTGGACGGCGGCCAACTCGTGCAGTGTGGCATGTTAACCGGGCCGGAAAAAGGGCTTGCGCGTGCCCCGTCTGTTGCCGTACGTTCACGTTTGGATGTGGGTTTTGTTTCGTTCCCGTGGGTTTAGGCCCGAACTTACGGATGGTGTCGAGGAGGTCACCATATGAGTACGCCAGACGTCGCGCCGTCGCCATCAGTGGGTGGAGGCTGGCGAGCTCGAGTCCAGCATGTCGGCGGCAACCTCGCCGCCATGGTCATGCCCAACATCGGGGCGTTCATCGCATGGGGACTGATCACCGCGATGTTCATCCCGGCCGGATGGATCCCCAACGCGCCCATCGCCGACGCGATGGTCGGTCCGATGATCACGTTCATGCTGCCGCTGCTCATCGCCTACAGCGGCGGCAAGTTGGTGCACGAGCAGCGAGGCGCGGTCATCGGCGTCATTGCGACCATGGGAGTGATCACGGGCACGGACGTCCCGCAGTTCCTGGGCGCGATGGTCATGGGACCACTCGCCGCCTACGTGCTCAGGCAGTTCGACCGGTGGGTGGAGCCCAGGATCAGGATGGGCTTCGAGATGCTGGTCAACAACTTCTCGCAGGGCATCCTCGGCGTCGTGATGGCGGTGCTCGGCTACTACACGATCGGGCCGGTCGTGCAGAGCCTGACGACCGTGCTCGGCAACGGCGTCGACATCCTCGTCACCAACCGGCTGCTGCCGTTGGCCTCGGTGATCGTCGAACCCGCGAAGATCCTGTTCCTCAACAACGCCATCAACCACGGCGTCCTGGCACCGCTCGGCGTCGAACAGGCCGCCGAGACCGGGAAGTCCATCCTGTTCATGATCGAGACCAACCCCGGGCCGGGGCTGGGCATCCTCCTGGCCTTCTGGGTCGCCGGTCCCAGGGAGGTCCGGCCGACGATCCCCGGCGCCGCCATCATCCAGTTCTTCGGTGGCATCCACGAGATGTACTTCCCGTACGTGCTGATGCGTCCCGCGACCGTCGTCGCCGCCATCCTCGGCGGGGCGTCCGGTGTGCTGACCTTCCTGCTCACCGACACCGGTCTGGTGGCGACTCCGGCACCCGGCAGCATCTTCGCCTACATCGCGGTGACGCCGCGGGGCAACTTCTTCGGGATGTTCCTCGGCGTCGCCATCGCCACCGCTGTTTCGTTCGTCAGTGCCGCGTTCATCCTTCGCGTGACGGGTGAGAAGGAGACCGCGATGGACGTCGAGGAAGCCAAGGCGCAGTCCAAGGCGCACAAGAACGTCCAGGCACGCCCACAGGAGGCATAGAGCATGGCATCGGTTCAGGGATCTGAGGTCAAGAAGGTCATCATCGCGTGCGAGGCCGGCATGGGCTCGAGCGTGCTGCTGACCACCCAGCTGAAGAAGCGGCTGAGCGGCTACGGGATCACGGTGAGCCACTCACCGGTCAACCAGATCCCCGACGACGCCGACGTGGTGCTGTGCCACCAGGGTCTGTCGTCCAGGGCGCGGCAGAAGGCAGGCGAGCGGCCGGTGCTGGCGTTCAACGCCTACCTCGGCGACCCGGTCTTCGACAGGCTCGAGGAGGCCATCAAGAATGACGACGCCATCGAAGGCTGACACGGCCGAGCACGAGTTGCTGACGCGCGAGACCATCCGCCTCGGCATCTCCGTCGCGGATCGCGCCGACGCCATCAGTCAGGCCGGCCGGGTGCTGGTCGACGCGGGCGCGGTCGAGCAGGCCTACGTCGATGCCATGCACGAGCGCGAGGGCGTCATGTCGTCGTACATGGGCGAGGGCTTCGCGCTGCCGCACGGCACCGACGAGAGCCGCAGGCACGTCAACCGTGCCGCGGTCGCCTTCCTGCAGTTCGCGGAGCCGATCGTGTGGGAGGAGGACGACGAGGAGACCCTCGCCGCCCTCGCCGTCGCCGCGAAGTCCGACGAGCACGTCGGCGTGCTGGCCACGCTGGCCAAGGTGCTCGTCGACGAGGAGAAGGCCGAACGGTTGCGCACCACCGACGACGTCGATGAGGTGCTGGAGTTGCTCGCCCCGGCCATCGAGGAGGAGGTCGACGAGTAGATGAAGGTCGCACGCTTCTACGAGCCGGGGGACCTGCGGGTCGAGGAGGCGGACCGTCCCACGCCCGTCGCCGACGAGCTGCTTCTGCGCGTACGCGCCTGCGCGACCTGTGGCACGGACGTCAAGATCTTCCACCACGGTCACCGCAACCTGAAGACGCTGCCACGCGTCATCGGGCATGAGATCGCCGGTGAGGTGGTCGAGGTCGGCGACGACGTCGACGGCTGGACGTCGGGCGACCGCGTCCAGTGCATCGCCTACGTGCCCTGCGGGCACTGCTTCGAGTGCACGCACCGCAAGATGACCGTCTGCGACAACGCGACGTCGGTCGGCTACGACTATGACGGCGGCTTCGCCGAGCACATGATCGTGCCCGAGAACGTCTTGCGCGTCGATGGGCTGAATCGGATACCCGACGGGATCGAGTACCACGTGGCCGCGGCCACCGAGCCGCTGGCCTGTGCGCTCAACGCGCAGGAGCAGATCGACGTGGGCAAGTACCCCGACGAGACGGTCGTGGTCTTCGGATCCGGTCCGATCGGCTGCATGCACGTGATGTTGGCGCGCGCCAAAGGGGCCGAGAAGGTCTTCATGGTCGAGATCAACGCCGAGCGGCTGCGGCTTGCCGCGGAGCGGGTCCCGCTGGACGCCACCATCGACGCCAGCGAGAGCGACCCCGTGCGGGCCGTCCGCGATCTGACCGACGGTCGGGGTGCGGACGTCATCATCGTCGCCGCGGGCTCACCGCAGGCGCAGATGCAGGCGATCGACATGGCGGCGCCCCAGGGGCGGATCAGCTTCTTCGGTGGGCTGCCGAAGGACCGGCCCGAGATCACGGTCGACAGCAACACCGTGCACTACACCGAGCTGACGATCGCCGGCCCCGCGGGGTCGACGCCCGATCACAACAAGCAGGCACTCGAGATGATCGGCAGCGGCGCCGTCAAGCTCGACGAGCTGATCACCGACCGTCTGCCGCTGGACCGGGTGCACGACGCCATCAAGGCCGTCGAGGGCGGCACCAGCATCAAGGTCGTGATCGAGCCGTGATCGTCACCTGCACCCCGAACCCGAGCCTCGATCGGACCATCGAAGTCGACCAGTTGCTCCGGGGTGAGGTGCAACGTGTGCGTGCCGTGACGGTGCAGCCGGGCGGCAAGGGCATCAACGTCGCCCGGGCGCTGCACCGCAACGGTCACGAGGCCCGCGCGGTGGCGCCGTTGGGTGGCGACGAGGGCGAGCTGTTCGCCCGCCTCGTCCAGCAGGCGGGCGTCCCCTTCACCCCGGTCGAGGTCGACGAGGCCATCCGCGTCAACATCACGCTGGCCGAGGCCGACGGCACCACGACGAAGCTCAACGATCGCGGACCCACACTCGACGTCGCGGCCCGCGGCCGACTGCTCGACGCGACGCTCCACGCGGCGGCGGGGGCGCGGTGGGTCGCCGGGTGCGGCAGCCTGCCACCGAGCGCCGGTGACGATCTGTACGCGGACCTCGTCACCCGCGCGCGTGCGGCCGACCGGCGCGTGGCCGTCGACACCAGCGGCCCGGCGCTCACGGGGGTGGTCGACGCCGGACCGGACCTCATCAAGCCCAACCACCACGAGCTCGCGGAGCTGGTCGGCGACGAGCTCAAGACGTTCGCCGACGTGGTCGGTGCCGCCCGCGACGTGATCGGGCGTGGCGTCGGGTCGGTGCTCGTCAGCCTCGGTGGTGACGGTGCGCTGCTGGTCACTGCTGACGCCGTGTGGTTCGGCGAGAGCGAACCGGTCACCGTGCGCAGCACCGTGGGCGCCGGCGATTCGCTGCTCGCCGGCTTCCTGGCCGGCGGTGGCGACGGCCCCGAGTCGCTGGCCAACGGCATCGCCTGGGCCACGGCCGCCGTATCACTTCCGGGCAGCACCATGCCCGCTCCTGATGATTTGTCCTTGGATGCGGTGCGTATCGCAGATACGTTCGATCCGGACCGTCCGCTTGAGGGAGATTGAGCCATGGATCTGACCATTGACGATGTGATCACCCCGGACCTGATCATCCTCGAGCTCGAGTCGAACGCCCGCGACGATGCCATCAGAGAGATGGCCGATCGGCTCGTGGCACAGGGGCGCGTGGGTGATCGGAGCCAGTTCGTCGACGCCGTCCTCAAGCGCGAGGCCGAGGGAGGTGGCACCGGCATGGAGATGGGGGTCGCCATACCGCATGCCAAGTCCGAGGCGGTGAACAACGCGAGCGTCGCGTTCGCGCGCAGCGGCGAGGGCATCGACTTCGGCGGCGACTCCGAGCAGCCGTCCGGGCTGATCTTCCTGATCGCCGCGCCCGCCGGCGGGGACGATCTGCACATCCGGTTGCTGGCGCGGCTGTCGCGCCGGCTGATCCACGAGTCCTTCCGGCAGAAGCTGCACGACGCATCGTCCGAAGACGAGGTCATGCAGATCTTCCGCGAGGAGGTGACGCTGTGAAGCTCGTCGCCGTCACCGCGTGCCCCACGGGCATCGCGCACACGTACATGGCCGCCGAGGCGCTGGAGCAGGAGGCCAGCAAGCGGGGTCACACGATCGCCGTCGAGACCCAGGGATCGGCAGGCTCCGAGAGGGTGAGCGACTCTGACATCTCGGGTGCGGTCGCCGTCATCTACGCCGTGGACACCAACGTCGACGGTCGGGAGCGCTTCAGCCACCTGCCGTCCGTCGAGGTGACTCCGGGCGAGGCGATCAACCACGCCGGCTCCGTGCTCGACCGGGCCGAGCAGGCCGCCGAGGAGGGCGTCACTGAGGCGCCCGCGGAGACCGCGACCGGCGGGGCCGGCGGTGGCGGTGCCGCAGCTGCGGCCACCGGCGGACGCGGCGGCGGGCCCGGGCGCTCGGACAAGGGCGGTGTGGTGCGCCAGTGGTTGATGACCGGCGTCAGCTACATGCTGCCGTTCGTCACCGCGGGCGGGATCCTCATCGCGCTGGCGTTCCTGGTCGGCGACGCCGTCGACGTGGTCAACGAGGACGTCTACGAGACCTTCAGCTGGGGTGCGCTGTTATTCAAGATCGGCGGGACCGCCTTCTCGATGATCGGCCCGATCCTGGCCGGCTTCATCGCCTACGCGATGGCGGACCGGCCCGGCATCGCCCCCGGTGTCGTCTCCGGGCTGATCGCCAACGAGATCGGCGCCGGCTTCCTCGGCGCGATCATCGGTGGCCTCCTGGCCGGCGCGACCATCATGGCGCTCAAGCGCGTGCCGTTCCCGACGTCGCTGCGCAGCCTGCTGCCGGTGCTGTTCTATCCGCTGATCGCGACGTTCATCGTCGGCACGTTGATGATCCTCGTGGTCGGCGAGCCGATCGCGGTCGCCACGGAGGCACTGACCGCGTGGCTCGAGGGGATGGGCACGGCGAACGCGATCGTCCTCGGGGTGATCCTCGGCCTCATGATGGCGTTCGACATGGGCGGTCCCGTCAACAAGGTCGCCTACTTCTTCGGCGTCGGCCTGATCGCCGAGAACATCTACGCGCCGATGGCGGCGGTGATGGCCGCCGGCATGACCCCGCCCCTCGGCCTCGCGCTGGCCACCGTGGTCCGCAAGCGGCTGTTCAACGTCCAGGAGCAGGAGGCCGGCAAGGCTGCGTGGGTGATGGGGGCATCGTTCATCACCGAGGGCGCCATCCCGTTCGCCGCGGCCGACCCGATCCGCGTGATCCCCGCGTTGATGGCCGGATCAGCGGTCGCGGGCGGGTTGTCGATGGCGTTCGACGCCACGCTGCAGGCGCCGCACGGGGGCATCTTCGTCTTCCCGCTCGTCGGCAACCCGGCGCTGTACGTCCTGGCGATCGCGATCGGCACGGTGGTCACCGCCATCGCCGTGGTCGCCCTCAAGGAGTTCCACCGCCAGGCCGACGCGACAGAGACCGCACCGACAACGGAGGCAGCCAGTGCCTAGTCAGACCGTCACACTCGAGAACGAGACCGGGCTCCACGCCCGCCCGGCTCGGGTCTTCGCCAAGAAGGCCAAGGAGTTCGACTGCGACGTCAAGGTGCGCAAGACCTCAGACAGCGGCAGCGGTAGGTCACATGATCAGGACGGCGACGCCGTCAACGCCAAGTCGACGCTGTCGGTGCTGACACTGGACTGCCACAAGGGCGACCAGATCGAGATCATCACCGACGGCGACAACGCCGACGACGCGCTGTCGACGCTGGTCGAACTCGTCGAGAGCGGTCTGGGGGAATAGCGCGTGAGCACGACACTCCAGGGCCGGGCGTCGTCGCCCGGCGTGGCGCTCGCGGGCGCGTTCGTCATCCACAAGCTCGAGGTCGACACCGAGGCCGCCGCCACCGGCACGCCGGAGGAGGAGAAGGCGCGCGTCGACGCGGCCCTGGAGGAGGTCGAGAACACTCTGACCGAGCTGGCCGAGTCCAAGCGTGACACGCTGGGCGACGAGGCCGACATCTTCCTCGCGCACGCCGATTTCGCCGGCGATCCCGAGATCGCCGACATGGCGCACGACGCGATCGACGACGGTGCCGGAGCGAACGCGGCCGTGTCGGCGGCGTTCGACTCGTTCCGCAAGCTGCTCGAGAGCTCGAGCGACGAGTACCTGGCGGGGCGTGCGACCGACATCGACGACGTGCGCGATCAGGTGCTCGCGGTGCTGGCCGGCGCGCAGGACGCTCCCGTGCCGATCGAGCGCTCTGTGATCGTCGCGCATGAGCTCACGCCGTCGCAGACCGCGCGGTTGCCGCGGGAACTGATTGCGGGCGTCGCCTGCGCCGCGGGATCGCCGACGTCGCACGCCGCGATCCTGGCCCGGTCACTCGGCATCCCCGCCGTGATGGGCGTGACCGACCTGCTGGCGGACGTCTCGGACGGCCTCCTCCTCGCATTGGATGGCGAGGCGGGCACCGTGATCGTGGCACCCGGTGCCGACGAGCGGTCGTCCTACGAGCAGCGCATCGCCGAGCAGGAGGAGCGCAACAAGCGCCTCGCCGAGCTGCGCGACGTCCCCGGTGCGACCGCCGACGGTCATCGCGTCGAGCTCGCCGCGAACATCGGCGGCCTGGAGGACGTCGAGGCCGCCGGCGAGGTCGGGGCCGAGGGCTCGGGGCTCGTGCGGACCGAGTTCCTGTTCCAGGAGGCCGCCGAGGAACCCTCGATCGAGGAGCAGGCGGACTTCTACGCCAAGGTGCTGGCCGGGCTGCCGGGACACCGCGTCGTGTTCCGCACCATGGACGTCGGCGCCGACAAGCCGTTGCCGTTCGTGGTGCGCGACCCCGAGGAGAACCCGGCGCTGGGCGTGCGCGGCATCCGCCTGGGCCTCGCCGAACCCGCCCTGCTCGTCAACCAGTTGCGGGCGCTGCTGCGGGCGCGCGATCCGGACGCCGACCAGGGCCGGTTGGCGATCATGTTCCCGCTGGTGTCGACGCCCGACGAGGTCCGGCGCGCCCGCGAGTCGCTGGTCGCGGCGGCGGAGGCCGAGGGCGTCGACCTGGACGGCATCGAGGTGGGTGTGATGATCGAGGTGCCCGCCGCCGCGCTGTCGGCGCACCGGATCGCACCGCTGGTGGACTTCTTCTCGGTCGGCACCAACGACCTGCTGCAGTACCTGTTCGCGGCGGACCGGCTGCTCGCCGAGGTCGCGGACCTGCCCGATGTGTGCGACCCGGATGTGCTGCGCCTGTTGTCCGGTGTCGTCGAGGCCGCCCACGCCAACGACGCCTGGGTGGGCGTGTGCGGTGAGTCCGCCGCCGAACCCGCGTCGGCCGCGGCCTACGTCGGCCTCGGCATCGACGAGCTGTCGATGACGCCGACGGCCGTGCCCCAGCTCAAGGACGCGTTGCGCCACGTCGAGCTCGCGACGCTGCGCGGCGCCGTCGCCGACGCGCAGAACGCCGAGGACACGACGGCAGCGCGCAAGATCCTGCGGGCCGCGTTGTCCGGAGACGGCTGAGCCGGTCCACCACGGGTCGACGTATCCCACACCGGGGGCGCCGGGCGCGCCGTTTCGGACACGGGCGTGGCCGCATCCGGTGTCTTCGATGTCCGGTTCGTGACGTTCGTGCCGGCGCGGTGCCCGCTCAGTCGGGAGCGAAGTCCAGCGCGACGTCGAGCGCGGGCGCGCTGTGCGTCAACCAGCCGACCGACACCAGGTCGACGCCGGCATCGGCGACCGCCCCGACCGTGTCGAGCGTGACGCCTCCGGACGCCTCTGTCACGATGTGACCGGGCGTACGTGCCACCGCGGTCGCGAGGTCGCCCGGCGAGAAGTTGTCCAGCAGCACCGCGTCGATCGGCAGCGCGATCGCCTCGTCGAGTTGGTCGAGCGTGTCGACCTCGACCTCGATGCGGACCATGTGGCCGACCCGGGTGCGGGCCCGGGTGACGGCGGGGGTGATCCCCCCGGCGACCGCGATGTGGTTGTCCTTGATCAGCACACCGTCGGCGAGTCCGAAGCGGTGGTCGACACCACCGCCGCAGCGCACCGCGTGACGCTCCAGCGCCCGCAGACCGGGCGTGGTCTTGCGGGTCGGCACGACCCGGGTCGCCCGGTCACCGATGCGGTCGACGAACCGCCCCGTCGCGGTCGCGATGCCGCACAGCCGGCCCAGCACGTTCAGTGCCACCCGTTCGCCGGTGAGGATGGCACGCGCGGAGCCGTGCAGGCGCGCCAGCACGGTGCCGGCGTCGACCTCGGTGCCATCGACGACGCACCGCTCGACGGTGACGTCGCCGTCGAGCAACGCGAAGGTGGCCACGGCGACGTCGACGCCCGCGACCCGACCGGGCGCGCGGGCCACGATCTGCCCGCTCGCCGCGGCGTCGTCGTCGACCACGGCGTCGGTCGTGAGATCGCCTGCCGCGCCGAGATCCTCGCGCAGCGCGGAGGCGAGCAACGGACGGTACAGCAACGGTTGCAGGGTGCCGGGGCCGTCGCTCACGACGTGCCCGCCAGGACGTCGTCGCGGCGGCCGGCATCCGTGGTGACCGCTCTGTGCTCCACGTGGGGATCCCGGCGTCCGGGCGCCCGCACCACGATCCGTGGAGCGTCCGGCAGCGCGTCCGTCCCGTCGGTCCGCCAGTGGGCGCCGCGACGCTCGGTGTGCGCGAGCGCCGCGGCCGCGACCATGCGCGCCAGCGCGGCGAGCGTGCCGCCGGCGGCCGGTGCGGCCAGCGACGTGAGCTCGTGCAGTGCCTCCCGCAGGCCGGGGCCGGAGCGCAGCACGCCCACGTGTGTCGTGAGCAGCTCGCGCACCCGTGCGATGGCGGTCGGATCGGTGGTGGGCAACAGCCGCGCAGCGCGTACGTCGACGGCCCGCGTGACGACGGCGGCCGGCGGGGCCATCGCGTGCCGGACCTGCGTGCCGACGCGCCGCCCGAACACCAGTGCCTCGAGCAGCGAGTTGCTCGCCAGCCGGTTGGCGCCGTGCGCGCCCGTGCATGCGACCTCGCCACACGCGAACAATCCTTCCAGGCCGGTGCGGCCGTGCCGGTCCACGACGATCCCGCCCATGTGGTAGTGCGCGGCCGGTGTGATCGGCACGGGGGCCAGCAGGGGATCGAACCCGTGGGCGTGGCACGCCGCGACGGCGGTGGGGAACCGCTCGACCAGCCCGTCGATGCGGCGCAGGTCCAGCAGCACCCGGTCGCCCGCGGAGCGCCGCTGCCAGACTGCCCGCGCCACCACATCGCGCGGAGCCAGCTCGGCGTCGGGGTGGACCGCGTCGAGGAAGCGCCGGCCGCGCGCGTCGACGACCGCGCCGCCAGCGCCCCGCAGCGCCTCGGTCAGCAGTGGCAGTGGGTCCGTGCCGCAGTCGAGAGCGGTCGGGTGGAACTGCACGTACTGCAGGTCGGTCAGCTCGGCGCCCGCATCGGCCGCCAGCACCAGACCGCTGCCGCGCGAACCGGGCGGGTTCGTCGTGTCACGCCAGGCGCCGGCGCTGCCACCCGTGGCCAGCACGACGGCGCCCGCGCCGATCGCCACGAGCTCGTCGTGCATCCCGGCGCCGGTGTGGTGCTGCGGCGGCGCGGACACCTCCGTGGACCGGCGGCGGGCGAGCACACCCACGACGTGGCCGCCGTCCACCAGCAGCGCCACCACCGACGTGCGGTCGCGGACCGTGACGTGCGGCGCGGAGCTCACGGCGGCGGCCATGGCGCGCGTGATCTCGCGACCCGTGGCGTCACCGCCCGCGTGCAGGATCCGGTCGTGGCGGTGGCCGGCCTCGCGGCCGAGCACCCAACCGGTGGCGTCGCGTGCGAATCGCGTCCCGATCCCGTCGAGCCAGTCGACGGTTCCCGGTGCCGCCGACGTCAGCAGATCGACGACGGCGCGATCGTTGGCGTGCGCGCCGACCGCCAGCGTGTCGGCGGCGTGGGCGGCCGGTGAATCGGTGGCGGCGACCGCCGCGGCGAGGCCACCGGACGCGTGGGCGCTCGCGCTGTCGGAGGCGACGCGATCGGCGGTCAGCAGCGTCACGCGGGCGTCGGTCGCGCTCAGCGCGGCGGCCATCCCGGCGGCTCCGGATCCGACCACGACGACGTCGGTGGCCTCGACGTCGGAGACCACCACGGCGGGCGCTGTCACCGCACGGCCAGCATGCGGTCGACCGCGCGCCGGGCCCGCTCCGCAAGGTCGGCCGGGACCTCGACCGGGTGGCGCAGGTGCTCCAGCGCCTCGGCGATGCCCTGCAGCGTGATCCGCTTCATGTGCGGGCACAGGTTGCAGGGCCGGACGAACTCGACGTCGGGGTAGGTGGCGGCGACGTTGTCGCTCATCGAGCACTCGGTGACCATGACCACGCGCGAGGGGCGCGTGTCGCCGACGTGACGGATCATCCCCGACGTCGATCCGACGAAGTCGGCCTCGGCCAGCACCTCGGGCGGGCACTCGGGGTGGGCGAGAATCTCGAGGCCGCCCCACGCCTGCCGGTAGGCGCGCAACTCGTCCGCGGTGAAGCGCTCGTGGACCTCGCAGTGTCCGGTCCACAGGACCAGCTCGACGTCTGTCTGGGTCGCGACCCAGCGCCCGAGGTACTCGTCGGGCAGGAAGATGGCCCTGTCGACGCCGAGGGACTCGACGACCTGCACGGCGTTGCCCGACGTGCAGCAGATGTCGGACTCGGCCTTCACCTCCGCGCTGGTGTTGACGTAGGTCACGACCGGCAGACCCGGGTGACGCTCGCGCAGCAGCCGGATGTCGGCGCCCGTGATCGAGTCGGCCAGCGAGCACCCCGCGCGCAGGTCGGGGATCAGCACCGTCTTGTCCGGGTTGACGAGCTTGGCGGTCTCGGCCATGAAGTGCACGCCGGCCATCACGATGACCTCGGCGTCGGTCTCGGACGCCATCCGCGCCAGGGCCAGTGAGTCGCCCGTCAGGTCCGCCACGCCGTGGAAGATCTCGGGGGTCATGTAGTTGTGTGCCAGCACGATCGCGTCGCGCTCGCGCTTGAGCTCGGTGATCCGCTCGACGAGCGGCGCGTGCGCCGACCACTCGGCCGGCGGCATGATCGTCGTCAGGCTTGCGGGCATGGGTGCGGTCTGGGTCACGGGCGGCTCCTCGCCGTCGACGGTCTCGCGCGACATATGCTACGTCTGAGCAAAAGCAAATGCTACCTCTGAGCAGAAGTGGCCGGCGTCCGCGGAGGTGGCGGCGGTGCGATCAGCTGCGGCGGGGCAGGCCCAGACCGGGACGCGGGCGTTCGCGCAGCACCTCTGGGCGGAAGCGGAACCGCTCGGCCGGCCGGCCCCCCGTCTGCTCCTCGAACTGTCCGGTGCCCTCGACGAACCCGCCGCGGTCGACGAGACGCCGGAAGTTCTGGGTGTGCAGGCTCAGGCCGCTGAGCGCTTCGACCACCTGCTGCAGCCGGCGCAGGGTGAATGTGGGCGGCAACAGCTCGAACACGACGGGCCGGTACGTCAGCTTCCCGCGCAGGCGGCTGAGCGCGGTCGCGGCGATCCTGCGGTGGTCCAGCGCGAGCGGCGTCCCCTGGCGCGTCGGTTCCTGGGGTGGCGCCGCGCCGTCACCGCGGTCCCGCGCCGCTTCGGGCATCAGACCTGCCTCCCACAACAGCTCGTAGCGGTCCAGTGCCCGGACGCCGTCCCACAGGTTGCCGACCGCCGACTCGCTCCCGCTCGATGTCGCACGGGAGCGGTCGACACCGAACGTGATGTCGACCCGGTCGCGGCGCCGACGGCGGCACGCCCGGTCGTCACCCTTGTCGGCCCACGCGTACAGCTGTGGCAGCAGCGCCTCATCTATCACCGCGGGTCGCCCGGCGCGCCAGTCCTCCCAGGGCAGCAGGCGGTACCAGTCGATCCAGCGGGCCTCACCGCGCACCTGGGTCGGCTGCACCAGCGCCAGGTACGCGATCGACAACGTCCGTGCCGTTTCGCCCGGATCACGTCCGATGTCGCCGAACGTGTACAACTGCTCGACGTAGCCGAGCTCCAGCCCGGACTGCTCACCGACCCAGCGGCGAAGTCCGCGGTCGAGCGTGCGGTCGTCGTCGCGGAGGAGGCCGTAGGGCAGCGCCACGTCGCGACCGCCGGCATACGGGACGGTGAGCACCCGTGGGGTCGTGTCGACCACGCTGACGATGACGGCGTTGAGGCGCAGCGTCACCGGCGCCGCCGCCGGCTCCGCCCCGCGCCGGCCGACGTCCACGTCTGGTCCTCCTCGTCGTCCCCGGTGACGTGCCCCAGCGACGGTACCCGACGGCGCGCGGGGTCACCCGGACGCGGGGCCGCTCAGGGTCGGCGCCGCGCGATCGGCGTGAGGTACGGCGTGCACGGGGGCACGAAGGCGCCGACCTGCGCGCCCCGCCGGGACGTTGCAGCGGCCGGGAGAGTCAGTCGGTGTCGGTGCGGTCCGAGAGGCGGTCGCCGGTGAGGAAGAACGTGAGGTGGCGGGTCAGCTCCACCGCGTGGTCGGCGGCGCGCTCGTAGTACCGGGCGATCAGGCCCAGCGACACCGACTCCTCGATCGACTGCGTGCCCGTGTACAGCTCGGACAGCAGCATCTTCTGCAGCAGGTCGGCCTGGTCGTCCTGCCGCTCGAGGTCCTCGGCCGCGAGCGCGTCGTGGTTGGTCCACGCGGTCGCGGCGGCGGCGAGCATCGTCGCGGTGACCTCACCGAGCTGGGCGATCTGCTCGCGCAGGTCCCCCGGCAGCGACGGCGGGTGCACCCAGGACAGCGACTCCACCACGTGGGTCAGCAGGTTCCCGGTGCGCTGGACGTCGTTGACCGACCGCAGCACGGCGATGATGCGGCGCAGGTCGGTGGCGACGGGGCTCTGGGTCGCCAGCAGCAGGTAGCCCGACTCCTCCAGCTCGGTGCACCGGCGCGTCAGCGCCGCGTCGGCTTCGGCCAGCGTCCCGGCGGCGTGCGTGTCCGCCTCGAGGAACGCCTCCGTCGACGGTCGCACCCTGTCGGCCAGCTCGCGCATCATGGCGATCAGCTGGCAGTCGAGCTCCACCAGTTGCTCCTGCAGCTTCTGACGCGCGTGGCCAGACTCGCGGCGCTCGGCCTCGAGCCTGGTCAACGGGTCATCGGTCATCGGGTGGATCTGCCTCACAGATGCAGGGCGCTGATCAGTCATGCTGCGACTATGCCGTGTGGTCAGCCGGGGCGCCCCTCCGTCGGCTAGACATTGTAGGAACACACGGTGAACAGACGTCGCCCAGTCTGACGCGCGTGCGTGACGCTGCACGCGCCGATGCGATCGGTGGAGCACGAGATGAGCGGTTCCAGAACGCCCGCCGACCTGCGCATCCGGACCCGTCCCGGGCATCCGGACTTCCTCGATCTGCCGTGGTCGCAGCCACTGGATCAGTGGGACGACGAGCGCTGCGTCGACGTGGCCGCCGGCATCCATCGCCACGTCGTGCGGTTCGTCGCCGTCGACGGCGCGCTCTACGCCCTCAAGGAGCTCCCGCAGCGCGTGGCCGAGCGTGAGTACCGGGTGCTTCGACGGATGGCCGAGGAGCACATGCCGGTCGTGCAGGCGGTCGGTACGGTGCACCGTCCGGGTCTCGAGGACGTGATCATCACGCGCTACCTCGAGTACTCGTTGCCCTATCGCGTGCTGTTCACGCACCGTCGCCCGACCGGCGAGGACGAGTCCGATCCGCACAGCATCGCGGGCCTGCACCGGCGTCTGCTCGACGCGATGACGCTCCTGCTGGTGCGCCTGCACCTCGCCGGCTTCTACTGGGGGGACTGCTCGCTGTCGAACACGCTGTTCCGCCGCGACGCCGGGGCGCTGGCGGCCTACATCGTGGACGTCGAGACGGGTGACTGGCACGAGCGTCTGACCGCGGGCCAGCGGCATGCCGACCTCGAGGTCGCGCAGCTCAACGTCGCCGGGGGCCTGATGGACCTGCAGGCGCAGCTGGACCTTCCGCCCGAACCCGATCCGGTCGCGTCGGCGGAGCGACTGGGGGAGCTGTACGCGCAGTTGTGGGCCGAGCTGACCGACGAGGTCGTCATCGGCGTCGACGAACGCTACCGCGTGGACGCGCGCCTGCGCCGGCTCAACGAGCTCGGCTTCGACGTCGACGAGGTGGAGCTGGAGGCGACCGATGACGGTGACCGCCTGCTCGTGCGCACCAGCGTCGCCGAGCAGGGGCACCACCGGCGACGGTTGATGGAGCTCACCGGCCTGCCCGCCCAGGAGAACCAGGCACGCAGCCTGCTCAACGACCTCACCAACTACCGCGCGGGGCTCGAGCGCGACGAGGGCCGCCCGATGCCCGAGGCCGTCGCGGCCTACCGCTGGGTCACGGAGGTCTACCAGCACGTCGTCGACGCCATCCCCGGCGAACTGCGGGCCCGCCTCGAGCCCGTCGAAGTGTTCCACGAGGTCAACGAGCACAAGTGGTACCTGTCGGAGCGGGAGGGCGGCGACGTCGGCTTCGACCGCGCGCTGGACTCCTACCTCCAGTCGGTCCTGCCGATCACGGCCGACGAGCGTGAGCTCGTCACGGACGACAACGAGGGGTACATCGGCTGGGGATGAACAGGATCGGTGGTCGTGCCCGGCGCACCGCGTCGTATGCTCACTGCACCCCGTACCGTCGACCTGGGAGAAGGACCGTGGCGCAACCGGATCGTGAACTGGCGCTGGAGCTCGTGCGTGCGACGGAGGTCGCCGCACTCGCGGCGGGTCGGTGGATGGGCAACGCCAACAAGGAGGCGGGCGACCAGGCCGCGGTGGACGGCATGCGCCGCATGCTCAACGAGGTGGCGATGGACGGTGTCGTCGTCATCGGCGAGGGCGAGAAGGACGAGGCGCCGATGCTCTTCAACGGCGAGCGGGTCGGCAACGGCTCCCCGCCTGAGGTCGACCTGGCCGTCGACCCGATCGACGGGACCCGGCTGCTGGCCGAGGGCCGGCCGGGCGCCATCGCGATGATCGCCGTCGCGCCCCGCGGGACGATGTTCGACCCCGGACCCTGCGTCTACATGATGAAGTGGGTCGTCGGCTCCGACGCGGTGGGAGTGGTCGACATCGACGCCAGCGTCGCGGACAACCTCGCGGCCATCGCGGAGGCCAAGGAGACCGAGATCTCGAACCTGACGGTCATCATGCTCGACCGTCCCCGCCACGAACAGCTGGCCGCCGAGCTGCGCGAGGCCGGCGCCCGGCTGCGGCTGATCATGGACGGCGACGTCGGCGCGTCCGTGCTGGCGATGTCGCCGGACCGGCCGTTCGATGTCCTGGTCGGCATCGGCGGCACCCCCGAGGGGGTGGCGACGGCATGCGCGGTCAAGGCGTTGCGCGGTGAGATGGTCGGGCGGCTGTGGCCGCGCGACGACGCCGAGCGCCGGGCCGCGACCGACGCGGGCTACGACCTCGACAAGGTGTTGACCACCGACGATCTGGTGAGCAGCGAGAACACCTTCTTCGTCTGCACGGGCGTCACGCCCGGCGAGCTGTGCGACGGCGTCGCCTACAGCCGTCAGGGCGCGACGACCGAGTCGCTCGTCATGCGCGGCAGGTCGGGAACCGTGCGTCACGTCCACGCCCGGCACCGGGCCGAGAAGCTCGAGCAGTACGAGATGATCGCGCGCTGACGCTGCGCGGGGCCGCCTCTCAGTGGCCGCCTCGCGTACCCGCCACCCATCGTTCATCGTCCGGCCACTGCACTGCCCGGTGGCGGACAGATGACGCGGACATCAAGTGGTGTGCGCCTTCGGACGGGTGCCTTCTGACCCGTCGGCCGCACGAGATGAAGTTCGACCGCCGTTCACTCGGACGCCGTTGGCCTGCCACATCCGGCGCCTACGGTCGCGGTCGTCCACGGCGCGGTGGGTCCGCACCGTCGATGTCGAGCGTCAGCCAGACGATGAAGGAGACAACAACACATGCGTGCGAACTGGCGATTGATGGCCAGCCTGCTGGCGGTCCTCGCGCTGCTGCTGACCGCCTGTGGCGCCGGCGACAGCGCCCAGGAGGAGGTTCCCGCGTCCGAGGCGTCGGGCGGCGAGTCCGGCGGCGACGGGTCCGAGTCGTCCGATTCCGGTGGGGGCGGCGACGTGTCGGGCAGCATCGAGATCGACGGCTCGTCGACGGTTGGTCCGCTGACGGACGCCATCGCCGAGGAGTACGCCAACGAGCAGCCGAACGTGCAGGTCAACGTCGGCATCTCGGGCACCGGTGGTGGGTTCGAGCGGTTCTGCGGGGAGGGCTCGACCGACATCTCCAACGCGTCGCGTCCCATCGAGGACGACGAGGTGCAACTTTGTGAGGAGAACGGCATCGAGTTCACCGAGGTGCGCGTCGGCACCGACGCCCTGACCATGGTGACCAGCCCGGACAGCGAGGGCCTCAGCTGCCTGACGACCGACGAGGTTGCTGCGATCTTCGGCCCCGACTCGGTCCGCAACTGGCGCGAGGTCAACCCGGAGTTCCCCGACGAGGAGATCCAGGTCTTCGCACCCGGGACGGACTCCGGTACCTATGACTTCATGGTCGAGGACGCGCTCGGGCTCGAGGAGTCCACGCAGGACTACAACGCGTCGGAGGACGACAACATCATCGCCCAGGGCGTCCAGGGCACGCCGTACTCGTGGGGTTTCTTCGGCTTCGCGTACTACACCAACAACCAGGACGGGCTCACGGCGCTCGAGTACGACGCCGGTGACGGGTGTGTGGCACCCAGCGCCGAGACCGCGCAGGACGGCAGTTACGGGTTGACGCGGCCGCTGTTCATCTACCTCAACAACAGCGCGGTGCGGGAGAAGCCACAGGTCGCCGACTTCGCGGAGTACTACGTCGACAACGTCAACAGCGTCATCGAGTCGGTCGGCTACATCCCGGAGCCCGACGACGCCCTCGAGGAGGCGAAAGCGGCCGTCGACGGCGCGATCTCCGGCGAGAGCGCTGGAAGCGGCTCGTCGGAGTCGGCCTCGTAGCACGCCTGGACCCAACGGCGAATGTCCATCCTCCAGTAACCCTGCGTTCACGGGCCGGGTGCACGGCGAACGTACTGTTCTGCTGGCGCGTCCGGCTCGTGCCATGCAGGTGCGGATCTCACCGGTGTAGAGCGTCGCCGAGGTCGTGGCCAAGGAGGCAGCGTGACAACCAGCGGTGTGCAGCCCTCCGGGCAACGTGTCGACCTCAGCGCCGGAAGCGCCCGGACCGGCGAGCGGATCGTGCTGGCGATCCTGTGGGTCTGTGCCGCCATCTCGGTGCTCACCACGGTCGGCATCGTCGTGATCCTCTTCTCGGAGGCCGCGGGCTTCTTCGGGGAGGACAACGTCACGCTCGCCGGGTTCCTGTCCGGCACGACCTGGCAGCCGTTCGGTGGTGACCAGGGCGAGTTCGGCGTCCTGCCGTTGGTCGCCGGCACGCTGCTGGTGACCGTGATCGCGATGCTCGTCGCCGTCCCACTCGGGCTCGCCAGTGCCGCCTACCTGTCGGAGTACGCGCCGCAGCGCGTGCGCAACACGCTCAAGCCGGTGCTCGAGGTGCTCGCCGGCATCCCGACGGTGGTCCTCGGGTACTTCGCGCTGACGTTCATGACGCCGCTGCTCCGTACGACGGTCGGCCAACTCACGACCGTGTCGATCTTCAATGCGGCGAGTGCGGGCATCGTGATGGGGATCATGATCGTGCCGACCGTCGCGTCGCTGTCGGAGGACGCGATGTCGGCCGTGCCGCAGGCGCTGCGCGAAGGTGCGTACGGTGTCGGCAGCACGAAGCGCCACGTCGTGACCAGGGTGGTCATGCCGGCCGCGTTGTCGGGCATCGTGGCCGCCATCATCCTCGGCCTCGGGCGCGCGATCGGCGAGACCATGATCGTGGCGCTGGCCGCCGGCAACCTGCCGGACCTGACGTGGAACCCGTTCGCCCAGATCCAGACGATGACCGCCTACATCGTCCAGGCCGTGCAGGGCGAGGCGCCGCGCGGCTCGCTGACCTACGAGTCGATCTTCGCAGTCGGCGCGCTGCTGTTCCTCATGACGTTGCTGATCAACATCGCCGCCGCACGGTTCGTGCGACGGTTCCGCGAGGAGTACTGATGACGGACGATCAGACGACCGGGGAGGTGCGGCCATGGCGGTGAGCACGCCCCGGCGCGAGGTCGACGAGGTCCAGCGCGCTCTGCGACGCCCGGCCGGCCGGGGACGCCGTGAGCGCACGTTCCAGCTCAGCCTGATGGTCGCGACCGCCGTCGCCGTCATCGTGCTCGCGATCCTGCTGATCGACATCCTCATCGACGGCCTGCCCAGCCTGACCCTGACGCGCTTCACCAACTACGCGTCGCGATTTCCCGAGGAGTTCGGCTTCCGCTCGGGCATCACCGGCACGTTGTCGTTGATGGTCGTCACCGCGTTGCTGTCGTTCCCGATCGGGGTCGGTGCCGCCACGTACCTCGAGGAGTTCGCTCCGCGCAACTGGTTCACGCGTTTCGTCGAGGCCAACGTCTCCAACCTGGCTGGCGTGCCGTCGGTCGTGTACGGCCTGCTGGGTGCCGGCGTGTTCGTCTACTTCTTCAGCCTCGGACGGTCCCTGGTCGTCGGCGCGATCACCTTGTCGCTGCTGATCCTGCCGGTGATCATCGTGGCGTCGCGCGAGTCTCTGCGGGCGGTGCCGCAGGCGCTGCGTGAGGCCGGGCTCGGTCTCGGCGCGACGAGGCTCCAGACGATCAGCCGCCAGATCCTTCCGCAGGCGCTGCCCGGCATCCTGACAGGCACGATCCTCGCCCTGTCGCGGGCCATCGGCGAAACGGCGCCCATTCTCGTGGTCGGCGCGCTGTTCTCCCGGCGGTCCGACAACGTGCCGTGGGACATCGATGACGCGTTCTCCGCTCTGCCGATCCAGATCTACAACCTCGTCTCACGGCCACAGGCCGAGTTCCAGGAGATGGTGGCGCCCGCGGGGATCATCATCCTCCTGGTGCTGCTGCTGCTGATGAACTCGATCGCGATCTACCTCCGCAACCGCTACTCGAGGAGCAGCTAGATGGAGCAGCAGGCGCAGGCTCAGACCCGGACGGAGACCGTCGCCGACGTTGGCGATCGTCACAAGCGGACGGGTGGCCGAATCGACAGCGAGCTCGCGCGACAGGCGGCGGGAAGGCCCAGGATCCGTGCGGACGCGGCGGTCGTGTTCGACCTCGACAACGTCACGGTGAGGTATGGCTCCTTCCCCGCGATCCGCGAGGTCACGATGCAGATCCGTGAGCGGATGATCACGGCGTTGATCGGTCCGTCGGGGTGTGGCAAGACGACGCTGCTGCGGTGCTTCAACCGCATGAACGACCTGATCCCCAGCGCGACGGTCGCGGGCACCATCACGTACGAGGGCACCGATCTGTACGGCAGGAACGTCGACCCGGTCGAGGTCCGCCGGCGCATCGGCATGGTCTTCCAGAAGCCGAACCCCTTCCCGAAGTCGATCCGCGAGAACATCCTGTTCGGCCCCAAGGTGACGGGCATGACGTACGACGCCGACGAGCTCGTCGAGCGCTCGCTTCGTCGGGCCGCGCTGTGGGACGAGGTGAAGGACAAACTCGATTCGAGCGCGCTCGGCCTGTCCGGCGGCCAGCAGCAGCGCCTGTGCATCGCGCGGGCCATCGCCGTCGAGCCCGACACGATCCTCATGGACGAACCGTGTTCGGCGCTGGACCCGATCGCGACCGGCGCGATCGAGGACCTCATGCGCACGCTGCGCGAGGACTACACGATCGTCATCGTCACCCACAACATGCAGCAGGCGGCCCGCGCCTGCGACATGACGGCATTCATCACGACCGAGGTGCAGCAGGACGACGAGGGTCACGACCGCCGGTCGGGGCGACTCATTGAGTTCGATGACACCGAGGTCATCTTCGGAGACCCGCACGACAAGCGCACAGAGGGCTACATCAGCGGGCGGTTCGGCTGAGCCGGCCGCCGGGCGGTCGGGTGTTGACGTCGGCGCATCCGATCCACTGATCCAGGAGTCCTGCCGGTCGGATCGCACCGCGCTACCGTGCAGGCGGTCGCGTCATGCGCTGTGGTCCACGTGGCGTCGCGGTTCGTGTGGGCGTCCGGCCCTCGTCACCGGACCTCTGCCTGCGTCCGTGGACGCGTCAGCGGGTACTGTTCCCGCGTTCGGTGTGAACACCTGGCCAACACCGAGGGAACACGGGATGAAATCAGACGACGCCCGGCGTCTGCCACCCAGGCGCCTGTCATCGGATCCATACAATCCCGAGCAGATGCCCAAGGTCATGGTGGTCGAGGACGAGCCGTCCCTCGTCGAGGCGCTGGAGTTCGCGCTGGCCGAGGAGGGCTTCCAGGTCGTGTCGACGGCCGACGGCAGGGAGTCCCTGTCGCTGTTCGCCCGCGAGCACCCGGACCTCGTGCTGCTCGACCTGATGCTGCCGTCGATGTCGGGCACCGAGGTCTGCAAGGAGATCCGCGCGACCAGCCAGGCGCCGATCATCATGCTGACGGCGCGCGACAGCGAGATCGACAAGGTGGTCGGGCTCGAGGTCGGCGCCGACGACTACGTCACCAAGCCCTTCTCGATGCGCGAGTTGACCGCGCGCGTCAAGGCCGTGCTGCGCCGCAGCGCCGATGCGCCCGCGGCCGAGACGTCCGGGGCGGTCGAGGTCGCCGGCGTGCGGGTCGACCGGGACCGCCACGAGGTCACCGTGCGCGGTGAGCCCGCGCAGCTTCCGCCGAAGGAGTTCGCGCTGCTCGAGCTGCTGGTGCGCAACGCCGGCCGGGTCCTCACGCGTGAGGTCCTCATCGACCGCATCTGGGGCGCGGACTACGTCGGAGACACCAAGACGCTCGACGTCCACATCAAGCGGTTGCGGGGCCGGATCGAGCGCGATCCGCATGATCCGGCGCACATCTACACTGTGCGAGGTGTGGGCTACAAGTTCCTCGACGGCTGACGTCGGCGACGCCGGGTCGTGGTGCAGACGCCACCGCGGAGCCTGATGGGCAGGATCGGCGACGGCGTCGCCCAGCATGGCGTCGGGGCGCCGGCGCTCGTGATCCTGACGCTGCTGATGGTGGTGGCGGCGGTCATCGGCGTGCAACTCGGCGCGCTCGTGCCTGCCATCGTCATCGCCGTGCTCCTCGCCTGCGCCGGCACGTGGCTGCTGTCGTCGATCGTCGCGGCCCATGCGCGCGTGCTCGCGCGTCGGGTCGATGCGGTCACCGAGGGCGGTGACGCGGCGCGGCAGGTCTTCGGCGGCCGCGAGGAGTGGCGCGAGCTGTCCGAGGCGGTCGACCGGGTCGTGTCCTCGCTGCACGCGCAGGCCGACCAGGTGGTCGAGGAGCGCGTCCGCAGCCAACGGTTGCTCGAGGAGCTCCCGTCTGCCGTTGTCCTGTTCGATGGCGAGGACCTCGTCTACGTCAACCGCGCCGCCGAGGCGATGTTCAGCATCCCCGGTCTGGCGGATCCCGAGGAGATGGCGAAGGCGTTCTCGGACCCACCCGCCAAGACGTTGCTCGACGCCGTCGAGGAGACGCGGACGATCGGCCGCACGATCGACGTCGAGGTCGAACGCGGGGACGCGGTGCTCGCCGCCCGGACGGCGACCGTCGGCTCGGGCGAGGTCGTGCTGGTCGTGCGCGACGTGACCCGCGCCCGCCGGTTGGCCGCGGTCCGGCGGGACTTCGTCGTGAACGCCTCCCATGAGCTGAAGACGCCGGTCGCGGGCATCCAGGCGCTCGCCGAGTCACTCGACCTGGCGCTGCGGCACAACCCCGCGCGCGCGACGCGGATGGTCGAACGCATCGAGCACGAGGCCGGCCGGCTTGCGCGGCTGGTCCGCGATCTGCTCGATCTCGCCCGCCTCGAGGAGAGCGACGAAGGCCACGAGCGCCGCCGCGTCGACCTGGTCGAGGTGGTCAACGCCCAGATCGATCGGGTGCACAACGCCGCGGCCGAGCAGCGCGTGACGGTGGCGACCGAGCTGCCGGACCGCTGCGACATCATCGCGACGCCCGGCGACGTGCGGTCGATCGTGGCGAACCTCATCGAGAACGCGGTGCGCTACAACCGGCCGGGCGGCAGCGTGACCGTGCGGCTGTGCCGGCGCGAGGCGATGGTGGTGCTCGAGGTGACCGACACCGGCGAGGGCATCGCCCCGGCCGAGCGTGAGCGCATCTTCGAGCGCTTCTACCGCATCGACAAGGCCCGCAGCCGCGCGGCCGGGGGGACCGGCCTCGGGCTCTCGCTCGTGCGGCACGCGACGGAACGGCTCGGCGGCACGCTGCAGCTCGACAGCGAACTGGGCGTCGGGTCGACGTTCCGCGTCGAGCTGCCGGTCGCGGCGGACTGATCTCTGGAGGCCCGCCCGGGTCGGGTGTGCCGCCGCCGGGAGACGTAGACTCCGCGACCATGCAGATCCCGGACGACGTCCACCGCGACAGCGGCAAGACCCGGCGCGCACCCGCGATGATCGAGGCGTTGATCGACGAGTACGAGGGCGGCGTGGTGGAGCTCGACTGGACGACGCCGTTCGAACTGCTGATCGCGACGATCCTGTCCGCGCAGTCCACGGACACCAAGGTGAACGAGGTCACGGCGGAGCTGTTCCGCAAGTATCCGGATCCGCAGTCCTACCTGGCCGTCGACGAGAACGAGCTGCAGGCCGACATCTACCAGACCGGGTTCTACCGCCAGAAGACCCGGGCGATCCGCGGGGTCTGCGCGGCGCTGCTCGAGCACTTCGACGGCGACGTGCCCGAGACGATGGCGGACCTGATCACCCTGCCGGGCGTCGCCCGCAAGACCGCCAACGTCGTGCAGAGCGCGGCCTTCCCGGACACCCACACCACGGATCCCGACGCCGGCGTCGCGGTGGACACCCACGTCAAGCGGCTCAGCCGCAGGTTCCGGTTCACGCGCCACGAGGACCCGGCCAGGATCGAGCGCGACCTCATGCGGCTGCTGCCCCGCGAGCAGTGGGGGCCCGCGAGCCTGTGCATCATCCTGCACGGTCGGCGCGTGTGCGACGCCCGGCGACCGCGGTGTGGTGACTGCGTGGTCGAGCCGCTGTGCCCGTCGTCGTTGATCGCGGGCAAGCGCGACAAGGCCGGCCAGGCGGTCGGCCTCGGCTGACGCGTGTCGGGAGCGTGGGCGGCGGGTCCCGGCTGGGCGGGGCAGGGTGCCACGCGTCCCGGTCAGCGGCGGGCGGCCACGACGCGCTCCGTGATCGTCAGACCGACAGCGACCAGCACCGCCAGCCAGGCGGCGATCCGGCGGTCGGTCAGTGGCGGATCGGGGAAGGGCTGTCCTTCGGCCACCAGCTGCGCGTCGTCGGCGCGGATGACCGCCACCTCGCCGGTCGCGTCGACGCGGTGGAAGATGCCGTTGACCTCGAGCACGTCCCCGCGCGTCTGGGGCCCGCCCACGCTGTTGACCCTCGCCGCTGCGTCGTGCGGCAGCAGCACCCCCACGCCGGCGTTGCCACCGCGGTAGTCCCGGTGGGCGGGCAGCGGGCCCAGCAGTTCGGCGTACACGTCGTCGTTGAGCTGGGTCCACACGCCGTCGCGGCGGTCCATGAGTGCACCGACGACCTCCCCGCGGTACACGACCCGGCGCCCGTCGAAGCTCTCGGGGCAGTCGTAGAGGTCGTTGCTGTCGACCTGGACCGGCGCTGACGGCTCGTCGTCCAGGTCGCGCTGCTGGCCCTCGCGCGGCGCCGGTTCGGGGCACAGCAGTTCGTCCCGCGGGTCCGCTCCCGCGAGCTCCTCTTCGGGGATGCCGCTGATGGGATCGTGGGGGTGGCGCAACAGCTCACCGGTCGCGATCACGGCGCCGAGCAGCGCCAACAGGGCGACCGTCGCGGCGAGGACCCGGCGGCGGGGGGCCGGCCGGCGGCGCGGTGACGTGCTCACCGGCGCGCTCGAAGCGGGTCGGGGCTCATACCCGGCCCCGCACGATCGCCAGCAGGTACCCGAACAGGGCGAACACCGCGATGAACTCCAGGCGGCCGATGACCATCTGTGCCGTGTAGACCACCTTCAGCGGCCACTCGAGGTCGGGCCGGACCAGTCCGACCGACAGGCCTCCCGAGGACGCGGCCGCGGTGCTCTCGAACAGCGCCAACTGCAGCTCGTAGCCGTAGAACAGGCCGAGCAGCCCACCTGCGAAGTACAGCACCAGCCACAGCAGGAGGATCGTCGCGGCGGCACGCACCTGCACGTCGGTCAACGTCTTGCGGGTGCTCGAGTGGAAGGTGGTCACGACGACGGCGTCCTCGGGCAGCAGCACCTTCTGCACGTCCCGCAGGACGGCCTTGATGATCAGGCCGATCCGCAGGGCCTTGATGCCACCGGCGGTCGAGCCGGCCATGCCGCCGAACGCCATCGCCGCGACCAGCACGGCCGGCGCCAGCACACCCCAGTCGGTCACGTACAGCCGACCCGGTACGGTGGCCAGCCCCGTCGTGGTGTGCGCGCTGACCAGGTGGAAGAAGCCCTGACGCATCAGCACACCGAAGTCGGTGAACGTACCGGTGCGACCGAGGCCGACCGCCAGGATGGCGAACATCACCAGCGTCGACGCCGCGATCGTGCGGGTCTCGATGTTGCGGGCCAGCTCCGAGCGGCGTCCGAGCCACAGCTGGTAGTGCAACGCGAAGCTGAACGCGCCCGCCGTCATGATCGGCAGCAGCACCAGTTCGACGTACGGCGACCGGTAGAAGGCGACGCTCGACGACTGGGTCGCGAAACCCCCCGTATCGAAGGCCGCCATGAACAGGTTCGCCCCGTGGTACAGGGCAGTCGCGGGCGCGAGCCCGGCCGCGAGCAGGGCGATCCACAGCAGCGCGGTGCCGATGAGGAAGTAGGTGAGTGCGACCCGCCAGATGAACCGTGAGGTGCGGATCACGTTCGGCAGGATCTTCTCCTCGCGCCCCTCGCCCGTGTACAGGTAGCCGATCCGGCCACCGGCGCTCGCGAGGATCGTGAGCACGACGACGACGATGCCCTGCCCACCGACGAACTGCATGAAGTGGCGCCACAGGTTGACGCTGCGGGCCATGTGGTCCAGGTCGTTGGCCAGCGTCAACCCGATGGTGGCGAAGCCGCTCATCGCCTCGAAGTACGCGTCGAGGTACGACGCGTAGTGTCCCGACAGCAGCAGCGGCAGCCCGGCGAAGATCGGCGCGATCAGCCAGGACAGCGCGACCGTGGCCAGCCCGTGGCTGGTCGACATCGGCTCGCGGGTGTACAGCGTCAGTTCGGTCGTCCGCCCCGCGGCGATCGCCAGGCCGGCACCGAGTAGGAAGGCGTACAGCTCGTTGCGCTCGCCGAGGGCCAGTGCCATCGCCGCGGGCACCAGCATGGCCAGGCCGACGCCGAACAGCACCTTGCCGGTGTAGAAGCCGATCAGGCTGAAGTCGCGGCGGTCGGGGCGGAACAGCATGCGTGAACCGGCTCAGTAGATCAGCGCGACGACGAGGGCGATGCCGGCACAGACCGCGCCCACCGCGACCGTGGCCAGCGCGACCGACGCGATGCCGAGCAGCCCGCCGTGGAAGGGGGAGCGGCGCCAGCGGTCGCGCAGCAACCGCACCGGTGGTCGACGGGCCATCGCCCTACTCCCGACCGTCGTCGAGGACCGCGGCGCGCAGCTCGTCCTCGAACTCCGGCGTGGTCAGCGCGATGACCTGGTCACCGGCGAGCAGCCGGGTGTCACCTCGCGGGATGACGATCTCGTCGACACCGTCGACCAGACGGAAGATGCACACGAGCACCGACTCGCGCGGCAGCGAGAGATCGACAACCGAGCGCGCGGTGTAGTTCCCGGTCGGCGGCAGGTCGATCTCGACGAGGTTGACCTTGCCCGCACGCAGCGTGTACAGGTGGATCAGCTCGCCGACCGTCAGCTCCTCGCGGATCAACCGCGAGATCAGCGAGGTCGTCGAGACAGCCTCGATGTTCATGCGGTCGAAGATCTCCTCGTTGTGCGGCGCGTTGACCCGCGCGATGGCACGCGGTACCGCGAACGATGCGAGCGCCAGCTGGCACGCGACGAAGTTGTCGTCGTCGTCGTGGGTCGTCGCGACGAAGACGTCCGCCCGCTCGAGGCGGGCCTGTTCGAGATAGCGCACCTCGCACGCGTCGCCGTGGATGACCAGCAGATCGTGGTCGCGCAGCAGCTCCTCGCAGCGATCCTCGATCAGCTCGATGATCGTCACCTCGTGGTGGTCCGCCAGCAGATCGACGGCGATCGACCGCCCCACCTTGCCGCCACCGGCGATCACGATGTACACGGCTACACCCGCCTCGATGTCGCGGGGCTGGTCAGCAGCCCCCGGGCCCGCCGGCCGGGGCGACCGCCGCGGATGGCCGCCACCAGCAGGTCGTCGTGGACGAGCTTGTCACGGCCGGCTGGGATGCGCGTGCGCCCGTCGCGCTCGATCGCCGCGACACGCAGGTCGCCGCGATTCTGCAGCTCGCTGACCGTCATGCCATGCGCCTTCCGGGTGACCACCAGCTCGACCACGTCGATGCCACCCTCGCTGAAGCCGACGTGCGGCGGAAACGTGTCGATGTCCAGCTGCTTCACGATCGCGCGGGCGACCAGTCGTGTGCCCGAGACATAGGACACGCCCATCTTGCGGTACGACTCCTCCCGCTGCGGGTTGAACAGGCGCGCGACCGTGACCTTGACGGCGAACAGCTCCCGCGCGATCTGGACGGCCATCAGGTTCGCGTTGTCGAGATCGGTGACCGCCGCGAGCGCGTCGGCGCGCTCGATGCCCGCACGCTGCAGGGTGTCCTTGTTGATGATGTCGCCCATCAACGTCTCGCCGTTGAAGGCGCTGCCGATCCGGTCGAACGACTCCGGGTCGGTGTCGATGACGACGACGTCGTGCTCGTCACGTGCCAGCTGATCCGCGAGCTGGGCGCCGACGCGCCCGCAGCCGCCGATGATCACGTGCATGCGGTGTCGTCTCCTGTCGCGCCGGACGCGGACGTCGTCGATGATGGCCCGTGATCCGCGAAAGGGCAACGCGGGCGGGCGTGCGTCGGCGGGACGCTCGACGCCTGTCAGGCGGCGTCACCGAGCAGCCATGGGTTCCTGCACGGCTTCGGCCGGTCCGCCGCGTGTTCGTGGAACCAGGCTCCGCGAAGTATGCCACCGTGCCGGACCAACCGACCCGCGGCACCCACCCACCGCGCGCCGCGACCGGCGATAGGGTGGCGGTGTGACCCCCACCCACACCGAACCCACGATCGACACGCCACGAACCGTGCTCCTCGCGGCCCCGCGCGGGTTCTGCGCCGGCGTCGAGCGGGCGATCCGAATCGTCGAGTTGGCGCTGGAGGCCAACGGACCGCCCGTGTACGTGCGCCACGCCATCGTCCACAACACCCACGTCGTCGCCGATCTCGAGGCCCGCGGCGCCGTGTTCGTCGAGGACGAGACCGAGGTGCCCGAGGGCGCCCTCGTGGTGTTCAGCGCCCACGGCGTGCCGCCGGACGTGCGTGAGCGCAGCGCCGCGCGCGGGCTCCAGATGCTCGACGCGACGTGCCCGCTGGTCACCAAGGTGCACTACGAAGCGCGGGAGTACGCCGAGCGCGACTACGACATCGTGCTGATCGGCCACGCCGGCCATCAGGAGGTCGTCGGCACGATGGGTCACGCGCCGGACGCGATGCACCTGGTCGAGACGCCCGAGGACGTGGCGCAGCTCGACCTGCCCGATCCCGACAGGGTGGCCTACATCTCGCAGACCACCCTGTCCGTCGACGACGCCGACCGGGTGATCGCCGCGCTGCGCGAGCGGTACCCGAACGCGCGTGGGCCTCGCGGCGATGACATCTGCTACGCCACGCAGAACCGACAGGACGCCACGCGTGTGCTCGCGGAGCGCACGGACCTCGTGCTGGTGGTCGGATCCGACACGTCGTCGAACTCCAAGCGCATGGTCGAGGTGGCGCTCGAGCGCGGGGCACCCGCTGCGCGCCTGATCGACGACGCCCGGTCGCTCGACCCGACCTGGCTCGAGGGCGTGGACACGGTCGGGCTCACGTCCGGCGCCAGCGCACCCGAGGTACTGGTCGACGAGGTGATCGCCGCGTTGATGGCTCAGCCGCGCGGCGCATCCGTGGAGACGCTCGACGTCGTCGACGAGCAGATGCACTTCGCGCTGCCGGCGTCACTGCGCAGGCTGCAGCTCGCGTCGAGCTGACGGCGCGGGCCGGGCGGGTGGGCGGCCACAGCTGTCGACCCGCACCGCGGTTGCCGCCCGTCGGTCGCGACGTCGCCCGAGCCTGGCCGGACGGGACGCCGCTAGACCGACAAGCCGTCGATCTCGCGTGCCTGTGTGATGTCGTCCTGTGTGACGCCGCCCGCCGAGTGCGTGATGAAGGTGACCGTGACCGTGTCCCAGCTGATGGTCAGGTCGGGGTGGTGACCGGCCTGCTCGGCGTGATCGGCGACGTCGTTGACGAAGGCGATCGATCCGGCGAAGTCGTCGAAGGTGTAGGACTTGGAGATCCCGTCCTTGACCGTCCCCTCCCATCCATCCAGGCGGTCCAGCTCGTGATGCAGGGCGTCCGGGTTCAACACGTTGGCCATTGACGAAGATCCTCTGTTCTCGTTCGCTGCCGCGTGGGGTCAGGTGGTCGGTGTTCCCGTGTCGGCGTCAGTCAACGCCTCGGTGAAGGTCGCGGCCAGCAACGACCACTGCCACGGCCGCAGTTCGAGCGCATCACGCAGCTCCGCCGGCGTCTGCGCACGGCGCGCGACGGCCTGCTCCAACGCGCGGTTGGGGCACAGCACGCCAGGGTCGATGCCGACGTCCTGCGCGACGACCGATCGCCGTGCCCGCAGATCGTCGACCAACGCCCGCTCGCGGTCGTCGAAGCGTCGCGGGTGGGGGCGTGTGGCTGGTGCCGGTGTCGCGTCCCGCAGCGCGCGGAGCAGCTGCGAGCCGAACCGCCGCGCCGATTGGCGACGCACGCCGGCACGGCGCAGCTGGCGCTCGTCGTCAACCGGCTCGGCCGCGAGATCGAGCAGCACGCGATCGCTGACGATGCGGTTCGGGGCGGTGTCGGTGTCGCGTGCCAGTGTCTCGCGGGTCTGCCACAGCGCACGTGCGCGCGTCTGGGCGCGGCCGTCGAGCCGCCCGACGCCGCGCATGCGGGTCCACGCCCGCCGCTCTTCGATCGGCGGCTGGTCCCGAAGGGCGTCGCGCTCCTGGGCGTACCACTCGAGCCGGCCCTCGTCGGCGAGCCGCCGGTGCAGCGTGCGCCACAGCCGGGGCAGGTCGGCGACGTCGGCCGCCGCGTACGCCAGCATGTCGTCGGTCAGCGGGCGTCTGGCCCAGTCGGCACGCTGCATGCGCTGCTTGTCGCCGTCGAAGTGCACGTCGAGGATGTCGGCGAGCAGCGTCTCCAGCCCGGTCGGCAGGCCGAGCATCGCGGCCGCGACCGCCGTGTCCTCGATGTCACCGACGGCGATGCCGACGCTGGCCAGCGGCGCGATGTCGTTGTCCATTGCGTGCAGCACGACCGTGCGCTGGGACAGGTAGGCGTCGAGGACGGACATGTCCAACGTCGCCAGGGGATCCGCAAGCACGACGACGCCGTCGGCGCCCAGCTGGATGAGTGCCGGGCGTCGCCAGTAGCGGTGGGCGTCGGCGCGTTCGACGTCGACCCCGACGACCGGCGGGTCCCCGAGCGCGTCGAGCGCCGAAGCCAGCTCGGCCGGGGTGGCCGCGAGCAGACGGGTGTCGACCGGCACGGGTCAGGCGTCGAACGTGCCGAACAGCCGGTCACCGAAGTCGCCCAGCCCGGGCACGATGTAGCCGACGTCGTTCAGGCAGTCGTCGAGCCCGGCCGTCACGATGCGCAGATCGGGATGATCGCCGGTCAGGCGCTCGACGCCCTCCGGCGCGGCGACCACACACACCAGCGTCTGGTTGACCGCGCCGCGGTCGCGCAGCAGGCTCGCGGCGAAGCTGGCCGAGCCGCCGGTCGCCAGCATCGGGTCCAGCAGCAGAACGGGGCGGTCGTCCAGCGGCGGGACCTTGAGGTAGTACGACGACGGCCGCAGCGTCTGCTCGTCGCGTTCCAGACCCACGTAGCCGACCTGCACGTCCGGCAGCAGGCCGGTCACCGCGGTGAGCAGGCCGAGGCCGGCCCGCAGGATCGGCACGGCGATCACGTTGCCCGCCAACCGGTCGACCTCGGTGTCGGCCAGCGGGGTGCGGATCGTCGCCGTCGCCGTCGGCAGATCGCGCGTCGCCTCGAGCACCAGCACCGACGCCAGCCGCTGGGTCAGGTAGCGGAACCGCTCCGGCTCCGTGGTCTCGTCGCGCAGACCCGCGAGCAGGTGACGGGCGAGCGGGTGGTCCACCACCCGCAGGTTGGGGTGCTCACGCATCGCGCATCCGCTCGATGAGCTCGCGCCGCAGGATCTTGCCGGACGCTGACTTGGGGATCTCGTCGACCATCTCGATGCCGCGGAGCTTCTTGTAGGGCGCGACGCGCTCGGCGACCCAGGCCAGCACCGCGTCCGGCTCCAGCCCGTCGGCCACGACGAACGCGACCGGGATCTCGCCGGCCTCCTCGTCGGGACGGCCGACCACGGCGGCGTCGGAGATGTCGGGGTGTTCCAGCAGCAACGCCTCGAGCTCGGCCGGCGGCACCTGGAAGCCCTTGTACTTGATCAGCTCCTTGACCCGGTCGACGATCGAGAAGTACCCCTCGTCGTCGACGACGGCGATGTCGCCGGTGTGTAGCCAGCCGTCCGGATCGATCATCGCGTCGGTGGCGGACTGGTTGTTGAGGTAGCCCTTCATGATCTGCGGCCCCCGCACGCACAGCTCGCCGCGGTCGCCGGCCGCGACCTCCTCGTCGGAGTCGAGATCCACGATCCTGGCTTCGGTGCTGGGCAGCAGGACACCGACGGTGCCCGGCTTGTTGCGCTCGATCGGGTTCACGTGGGTCACCGGGCTCGTCTCGGTCAGGCCGTAGCCCTGCAGCACCGTGCAGCCCAGGCGCTCGGCGGCGGCCTCGGCCAGATCGGCCGACAGGGGCGCGGCGCCCGACATGACGAACCGCACGGACGACAGGTCGTAGTCGTCGACGACCGGCTGCTTGGCCAGGGCCAGGACGATCGGCGGGACCGCGTAGCACTGGGTGATCTCGTGCTCGGCGTGCAGTTCGAGGAACTGCTGGAGGTCGAAGCGCGGCATCGTCACGACGGTCGCGCCGTTGCGCAGGGCGAGGTTCATGATCACGGTCATGCCGTAGATGTGGAAGAACGGCAGCACACCGATCACCACGTCGTCCGCGGACGTCTCGAGCAGCGCCTCGGACTGCAGCACGTTGGCGACGAGGTTGCGGTGGGTCAGCATGACGCCCTTGGGCAGGCCGGTCGTCCCGCTGGAGAACGGCAGGACCACCAGGTCCTCAGCCGCGTCGATGTCCACGTCAGGTGCGGAGGAGGGGTCGCCCATCAGCTCGCTGAACGGCGTGGCGCCGTCGGCCTCGCCGAACACGAAGACGGTCTCGACCTCCGCCTCGTCGGCCGCCTGCCGGGCCGTCTCGACGAACGGTGGCGCGGTCAGCAGGAACCGGGCGTCCGCGTCGCTGAGCTGGCGTGTCAGCTCCTTCGTGGTCGCGGTGGGATTCACCGTCGTCACGGTCCCGCCGGCCCGTGCGATCCCGTGGAACGCCAGTGCATACTCCGGCAGGTTCGGGCTGAAGATCCCCACGACGCCGCCCGGTTCCAGCCCGCGCGCCGCCAGGCCGGCCGCCAACGCCTCGACGCCCCGGGTGAGCTCGCCGTAGGTGATCGTCCGGCCGGACGGGCCGTCGATCAGTGCCGGCTTGTCGGCCCGGGCGTCAGCGTGCTCGAAGATGAACGCGTGCAGGGGCAGGTCGGGGATCTCGAGGTCGGACAACGGGCTGCGCAGTACCATCAGCGGCTCCTTGGCGGTGGCGAGGCTGGTGCAACCTGGGTGACGACGACCCTCGCCGCCGTGTCGGTGGCGTAGGGCCGTCGTTCCCGTTGGGCACCGACGTCACTCCTTGACGTACGGCTGGCCGTCCGCGGCAGGCATGCGCAGCCGGCCGACGAACCCCGCGACGACGACGATCGTCACGATGTAGGGCACCATCAGCAGGACGGTGGACGGCACGCCGACGTCGAGGATGGTCAGCGACGTCGCGACCTCCCCGGCGAAGCCGAACACGAGCGCGGCGCCGAAGGCACCGTAGGGCTGGTACCGGCCCACCAGCATGGCTGCCAGCGCGATGAAGCCGAGCCCGGCCGACATCCCCGGGCTGAACTGACCTGCGGAGTCCAGGGTGAACCATCCGCCACCGATGCCCGCCAGCGCACCGCCCAGCATCACCGCCCGGTAACGGGTCGCGAGCACGTTGATGCCGACCGTGTCAGCCGCCTTCGGGTGTTCACCGACCGACCGCAGCCGCAGCCCCCAGCGGCTCTGGAAGAGCGCCCACTGCAGGATCGGCACGGCGAGCAGCATGATGTAGACCGGCACGGTCTGGCGGAACACCAGCGGTCCGAGGATCGGGATGTCGCTCAGCAGCGGGATGTCGAGCCGGGAGAACCCGGTCGGCTGGTTCAGCTCGGGCGACGGCTGGAGCAACTGCTGGTTGAGGAACGACGTCAGGCCGGTCGCGAACACGATGAGCACGACGCCGACGACGATCTGGTCGGCGCGGAAGCGGATCGAGAGCAGCGCGAGCAGACCGCCGACGGCCACGCCGGCCAGGATGCCGCCACCGAGGCCGATGACGGCGCTCGAGGTGATGCTGCCGACCACGGCGGCCGTGAACGCGGCGAACAGGAACTGGGCCTCGATCGCGATGTTGATGACGCCCGACCGCTCGCAGACCAGTCCGCACATCGCGCCGAGCGCGAGCGGGACGGATCCGCTGAGGGTGTTCTGGAACAGTCCGAGCAGCGGGAGCGTCGCGTCACGCGCCGCCCAGGCCAGGAACGCCAGGGTGAACAGCGCGGCACTCACACCGACCGCGGTGGCGGCACGGTCACCGAAGCCACGGAGCAGTTGGACCGTGCCCACCGCCGCGACGATCACGGCGAGCACGGCGGCGGTGAGGCCGACCGGAACCTGCACCTCCGCGAGGAAGGTCGCGCCCCGGCCGGCGAGGTCGAACGTGGCGATGGCGCCGGCGCCGTTCGCCGCGAACACCGCGCCCATCACGGCGGCGAACACCAGGGAGACGATGCCGAAGCGCCGCTCGCGTCGCTGCTGCTCGGGCGTGCGCACCGCCGTGCTCACCGCCCCACCTCCTCGCTGACGCGAGCAGCCGGTCCAGTGACCGCTGACGCGCTCACCGCCCGACCTCCTCGCTCGCGCGAGCAGGTCGCCCCCCAGGCCGGTCCAGTGACCGCTGACGCGCTCACTGGCCCCACCCCGACGCGATGTCGGTCCCGGCCGTCGTGTCCGGCTGGATGCGGAACATCGCCTGCACCAGCGCCGGCGCTGCGATGAACAACACGATGAGTGCCTGGATCACGCTGACGAGGTCGAGCGACGTGCCCGTCTGTGCCTGCATCAGGCGTCCACCGGCCTCCAGGGCACCGAACAACAGGCCCGCGAACACGGTGCCGCCCACGCCACCGCGACCGAGCAGCGCGACGGTGATGCCGTCGAAGCCGCGACCGCCGCCGAGACCGGCGCTGATGCGGCCGTCCACACCGAGGACCTGCGACGTGCCACCGAGGCCGGCCGCGATGCCGCCCACGAGCATGGCGATCGTGACGGTGGTCGCCACGTTCATGCCGGCGGAGCGGGCGGCCTCGGGGTTCAAGCCCACTGCGGTCAGCTCGAACCCGCGGGTCGAGCGTTCGAGCAGCCACCACAGCACGAGCGCGAGGAGGAACGCGACGATGATGCCCGCGTTGACGCGCCGTCCGGCGCCGGCAAGGCGTGGCAGCGTGGCCGAGTCGAGCATACCCCGCGAGAGCGGGTCGTCACGACCGATCGGCTGTACCGCGTCCAGCGACAGCATGTACTCCACGCCGAGGATCGCCACGTTGTTCAACATGATCGTCGTGATGACCTCGTGGGCGCCCGTCCGGGCCTTGAGGACGCCGGGGATCCAGCCCCACAGTGCACCGCCCACGATGCCGGCGAGGACGGCGAGGGGCAGGTGCACCACGAGCGGTAGCCCGGTGATCGCGAACCCGACGTAGCCGGCGAATGCCCCGCCTGCCAGGAACTGGCCCTCACCGCCGATGTTGAACAACCCGGCGCGCAACGGCACGGCGACCGCCAGCCCGGTCAGGATCAGCGGTGTCGCCGCGGTGATCGTCTCCGACAACTGGTTGGCGCCACCGAAGGCGCCGCGCAGCAGCGCGGCGTACACATCCCAGACGCTCTCCTTGAGCGCCGCGAAGGTGTCCGCCGGTTGGGCGAAGAAGTAGCCCAGTGCCTCGCGGGTCTCCTCCGAGGCCAGCGCGAGGATGATTGCACCGACGACGAGCGCGGCGACGATGGCCAGCACCGTGGTCAGCACGGTGGTCGCCGACAGCGCCGCGAGGAACCGTTGGCCCACGGACGCGCCGACGTCGACGGCGTGACCCCGCTCCTCCTCCCGGGCCGCAGCCTCGCGCCGCTCTTCTTCGGCGTCGGTCGATGCCCCGCTGTCGGGGACCGGGTCCCGTCCGGCGGGCGTCGTCATGCCGCGTCCCCGTCGTGCACGCCCTGCTCGGTGTCGCCGCCGGCCATCAGCAACCCGATCCGATCCTTGTCCACCGGGGCGTCGAACGGTCCGAACAACCGCCCGCGGAACATGACAGCGACGCGGTCGCCGAGCGCGAGCACCTCGTCGAGCTCGGAGGAGACGATGACGACGGCGGTGCCCTCATCGCGCTTCGCCACGAGCTGCTGATGGATGTACTCGATTGCGCCGACGTCGACGCCCCGCGTGGGCTGCGCCGCGACGAGCAGCTCGATCGGGCGGTCGAACTCCCGCGCGACCACCGTCTTCTGCTGGTTGCCGCCCGACAGCGCGGCCGCCGCCGTGTGGATCGACGGCGTGCGGATGTCGTAGGCCTCGACGAGCTCGGACGCGTGCGAGGCTATCGTGGCGAACTGCAGCCGGGGGCCGGCGGCGAAGGGCTCGGCGTCCCAGCGGTTCAGCACGAGGTTCTCCGCGACCGAGAACGCGCCGACCAGACCTGTGCGGTTGCGGTCCTCGGGCACGTGGCCAACCCCGCCGCGGATGAAGTCCTTGCGCGACAGCCCGAGCATCTCCCGGCCGTTGAGCTTGACCGAGCCCTCAGTGGACTCGTCGGCCAGTCCTGTCAGCGCCCGCACCAGCTCGGTCTGTCCGTTGCCCTCGACGCCGGCGATCGCGACGATCTCGCGAGCCCGGACATCGAGGTTCACGTCGTCGATGACGGCCGCGCCCGCGCTGTTGCGGACGGTGAGGCCACGCACCGACAGCGCGACGTCGCCCGATGACGCCTCGGTGCGCGACACGACCAGGCTCACCGGTCGACCGACCATGAGCTCGGCGAGCTCGGCGTCGTCGGCCTGCCTCGGGTCCGCCGTGCCGACGACCCTTCCGCGACGCAGCACGCTCACCCGGTCGACGAGCTCGCGGTGCTCGCGCAGCTTGTGCGAGATGAAGATGACCGAGCGGCCGGTGGTGACGAGTCCCCGCGCGGCGTCGAACAGCTCGTCGGTCTCCTGGGGTGTGAGCACGGCCGTCGGCTCGTCGAGGATCAGCAGTTGGGCGTCGCGGTGCAGTGCCTTGAGGATCTCGACGCGCTGCTGCACGCCGACGGGCAGGTCCTCGACGATGGCGTTGGGATCGACCGGCAGGCCGAACTCCTCGGACAGCCGCCGCACGTCCTCCGCGGCGCGCCGTCGGTCGAGCACGCCCGGGCCCTTCGTGGGTTCCGTCCCCAGGGCGACGTTCTCGGCGACGGTGAAGACGGGGACGAGCATGAAGTGCTGGTGCACCATGCCGATGCCGGCGGCGATCGCATCGCCGGGACCCTCGAACGACACTGGTTCGCCGTCGATCAGGATCTCACCCTCGTCGGCGTGGTACAGGCCGTAGAGGATGTTCATCAGTGTCGACTTGCCGGCGCCGTTCTCCCCGAGCAGCCCGTGGATCTCGCCCGGTTCAACGGTCAGGTCGACGTGGTCGTTGGCGACCACGCCGGGGAACCGCTTCGTGATGCCGCGCAGTTCCAGCTTCACCGTGCGCTCCTCGTGGCCACCGGGAGGGCCGGCTCGTCAGCCAGGCCCTCCCGGCGCCGAGTGGACCGTCAGCCCTCGTAGTCCGCGGACGAGACGGAGACGTCGCCCGCGATGATGCCCTCGCGCAGCGTGTCGAGCTCGGACTTCAGCTCGTCGGGGACCTCGTCCTCGAAGTCGTGGAAGGGTGCGATCGCCACGCCGTCGTTCTCGAGCGTGCCCACGTAGAGGCCGCCCTCGAAGCTGCCGTCGATCGCGGTGGCGATGGTGTCGAAGACCGCGACGTCCATGTTCTTCACGACCGACGTCAGCATCAGGTCGGAGAACTGCGACGCGGACTCGTAGCCGTCCGTGTCGACCCAGATCAGGCTGCCCTCCCCGGCGTCCTCGAGCGCCGCGGCGGAGCCGAGCCCCACCGGACCGGCGACCGGCATGATGATGTCGGCGTCGCGCTGTATCAGCTGTTCGGTCAGCTGGCGGCCGTCGTCCTGGCTCTCGAAGTTGCCGGTGAACAGGCCGTCGCTGCCGTCCCAGCCGATGACCTCGACGTCCGTCCCCTTCTCGGCGTTGTGATGGCGCACGCCTGCCAGGAACCCGTCCATGAAGATGGTCACGGTGGGGATGTTCAACCCCCCGTAGGTGCCCACGGTCCCGGTCTCGGTCATGCCCGCCGCCAGGTAGCCGGCCAGGAACGCGGCCTGGTCGGTGGCGAACGTCAGCTCGCGGACGTTGTCGATGGTGACGTCCTCGGTCGCCTCGGTGTCGAAGAAGTCGAAGTCGACGATCGCGAAGTTGACGTCCGGGTTCGCCTCGGCGGCGGCCTGCGTCGCCTCGCCGAGCAGGAAGCCGACGGTCACGATCAGGTCGCAGCCCTGATCGACGAACGTGTTGATGTTGGGCTCGAAGTCGGCGTCGGACTCGGACTCGAGCACGCTGGTGCTGATGCCGAACTCGGACTCCGCGTCCTGCAGGCCCTTGAAGGCCGTCTGGTTGAACGAGCGGTCGTCGACGCCGCCGGTGTCGGTCACCTGGCAGGCGCTGAAGTCGGTCGCCTGCGCGGTGTCGCCGTCCGACTCGCTCGCGTCCGGCGCCTCACTCGACGCGGTGTCCCCGCCGCCCGCGTCGTCGGTCGTCTCCTCCGCCGGAGCGTCACCACATGCGGCCACAAGCATGGCCAAGGCGAACAACACCGCCAGCAACTTCGATGTGCGCATCGAGATCCCTTTCGTAGCAGCGCGCGTGCGCCCGCGGGCCACCCAGGGTGCGGCGCCGGCGCGCGGGCGGTCGTTCTCGGCGTGTGGGTTCGCGGGCGGATGGGCAGACCAACCGTGACCGCGTGCAGCGATCGTACTCTAGGCGTAGTAGCGCGGGCCACGCAATGCGCCGTCGGGCGGTGTGACGAGGACGTGAAAGGACGGCTGGCACGTGCGGAAGACGAAGATCGTCGCCACGTTGGGTCCGGCGCTCGACGACAGGGACAAGTTGCGCGCCGCGCTGGAGGCGGGCATCGATGTCGTGCGACTGAACTTCAGCCACGGCGATCACGACACGCACGCGCGTCGGCTGCGCGACGTCCGCGAGATGTCCACCCATCTCGAGCGCAACATCGGTGTCCTGGCTGACCTGCAGGGGCCCAAGATCCGTCTCGGGCTCCTGCCCGACGACGGCATCGAGCTCGCCGACGGCAGCGAGGTCACGCTGGTGCCAGGCGCGGAGGAGCTCGACGAGTACACCAGCGAGGGGCAGGTCGAGCTCCCGGTCGTCTACGAGGCGCTCGGCGACGACTGCGATCCGGGCTCGATGATCCTGATCGACGACGGCTCGATCCGTCTGGTCGTGTCCCGCGCGTCGCACGAGGAGGTCGTCGCCCGCGTCGTCGCCGGCAACGTCGCGAAGAGCCGCAAGGGCGTCAACCTGCCCGGCGTCCGGGTCTCGGCGCCGAGCCTGACCGCGAAGGACGAGGAGGACCTCAAGGTCGCCGTCGAGCTCGGCGCCGACTGGATGGCGTTGTCCTTCGTGCGACGCCCGGAGGATGTCGAGCGGACCCGCAGGCAGATCAAGGAACACGGCGGCGAGGCGCCGGTGGTGTCCAAGCTGGAGCGCCCCGAGGCCATCGACGACCTCGAGAGGATCGTCGCTGCGAGCGACGCGGTGATGGTGGCGCGCGGTGACCTGGGGGTCGAGATCGGCGCCGAACGGGTGCCGGCGATCCAGAAGCAGATCATCGACGAGGCCAACATGCTGGCCAAGCCGGTGGTGACCGCGACCGAGATGCTCGACAGCATGATCAACTCGCCCCGGCCGACCCGCGCAGAGGCCAGCGACATCGCCAACGCGATCTTCGACGGTACCGACGCCGTCATGCTGTCGGGCGAGACCGCGGCCGGGCGGTACCCGGTCGAGGCTGTCCGCACCATGGCGCGGATCTGCGAGGTCGCCGAGACGTCGCCCCACCTGGTCGGTGACATCGAGCACGCGCCGGCGGCTGCCGACGACATCGGCAACGTCGTCGCCAGGGCGGCCGTCACCGTCGCGCGCGACGTCGAAGCCACTGCGCTGGCGGTCTACTCGATCTCCGGTGCGTCTATCCAGCTGGTCAGCAAGTTCCGCCCACCGGTCCGTCTCGTCGGCCTGACGCCGCAGGACACGGCCCGGCGCCGCACCGCTCTGATGTGGGGTGCCGAGGCCCTGCTGGTGCCCATGAAGGGCGAGAGCCTCGACCTGATCAGTTCCGCCGAGCGCGTGCTGGTCGACGGCGGCATCGCGTCCCACGGCGACCGCGTGGTGATCGTGTCAGGGACCGCGGGATCGTCGGGCGGCACCAACCGGATCTACGTGCACCGCATCGGTGACCCGCTGCAACGGTAGGAGCCCCGGCATGGCGGGCCTGTACCCGGCGGACGCCGGCGTCGTCGACCGGTCCACCGGGCGTCGGACCACCGTCGACGCGTGGAGGTCGGTGCGGTGAGGGTCGTCGTCGTCGGGGGAGACGCGGCGGGGATGACCGCCGCATCCGTCATCGAGCGTCGACGCGGCGACGCCGAGATCGTCGTCATCGAGCGCGGTTCGTACACGTCGTACTCGATGTGTGGCATCCCCTACCACGTGGCGGGATGGGTCGACGAGGCCGAGACGCTCGTCTCGCGCAGTGCCGACGAGTTCCGCGAACACGGGATGACCGTCCACATGCGCACGGAGGCGGTCGGGATCGACGCCGACCGGCGGCGCGTGCGCGTGCGCGACCTGGAGGACGGCACGGAGTGGGACGAACCCTACGACGCACTGCTGTACGCGACCGGTGCCCACCCGCGCGTGCCGGATCTCCCGGGCATGGACGACCACGGCTACGCCGTCCACACCCTCGACGAGGGCGTCGTGCTGCGCAATCTGCTGGACCGGCGCGACGACATCGACAACGTCGCCATCGTCGGCGCCGGCTACATCGGCCTGGAGATCGCCGAGGCCCTGATCGAGCGTGAGATCAGCGTCCACCTGATCGACCGCAGCCCGCAGGTGATGCGGACCCTCGACGCCGACATGGCGAAGCACCTGCAGGACGTGATGGTCGGCTTCGGCGTGGACCTGCACCTGGGTGAGGAGTTGCGTGAGGTGCGCGCGCACGATGGACGGTGCCGGCAGGTCGTCACCGACGCGGGCGAGTACACGGCGGATCTGGTGGTGCTGGCGATGGGCGGCACGCCCAACGTGGCGTTGGCGGCGGACGCCGGATGTGCCGTCGGGGCATCGGGGGCCCTCGTCGTCGACGGCCGCATGCGGACCACCGTGCCCGGCATCTGGGCCGCCGGTGACGTCGTCGAGTCGATCGACCTGGTGGCGGGGCGGCGCGTCAACGTCCAGCTCGGAACCCACGCCAACAAGCAGGGCAAGGTCGCCGGCGTCGACATCGCGGCGCATCCCGACGACGGCGATGCGGTGTTCCCCGGCGTCGTCACGACCGCCGTGACCAAGCTGTGCGCGTGGGAGGTGGCACGGGTCGGGCTCAGCGAACGCGAGGCGTCGTGCCTGGGCGTCGAGCACGCCGCGGTGACCTTCACGGGCACGGCGACGGCCGGCTACATGCCCCGCCCGGGGAAGGTGCACGTCAAGATGCTCGCGGAGCGCGGCACTGGGCGGGTGCTCGGCGCCCAGCTCATCGGAACCGGCAACGTGGCCAAACGCATCGACGTCGCCGCGGTGTGGTGCCAGCTGGGCGTGCGCGTCCAGGACGCGCAGTTCCTTGACCTCTCCTATGCGCCCCCGTTCGGCGGCGTCTGGGATCTGTTGCAGGTGGCCGCCCGCAAGCTCACCCGCGAGCTCGACCTGTCACCGCAGCTGTAGCCTTCGACCGTGGCGGCGCGGGCCGGGTGGCCGGGGCTGGATGACCGTGATGCGCACACCCGTGCGGTGCACCTCGGCGCGGATCGCCTGGGCCATGCCGGTGACGGCCCACTATCGTTGCGGCGTACGCGAACCATCGATGGTGACACGGCCCGCGGCCGACCCGATCAGCAGCAGGTGGCCGGTCGTCCGCCGGTTCCGCCACCGGCGTTGGCGATGGCGACGTCGAGCCGCCCCGCCGCGCCACGGCCCCAGCCGCTGGATGCGCGACCGCGCGGGGTCGGGCGGTAGCATCTGCGCGATGCAGCCGCCGCCGGTCGACCCGAACCTGCTCGACGTGGCCGGGACCATCGCCCGGGAGGCGGCCGAGCTCACCCTGCGGTGGTTCGGTGCCGAGGATGCCGGCACGCGCCGCAAGGGTGACGGCAGCTTCGTCACCGACGCCGACCTCGCCGCCGAGGACCACCTGCGGTCCCGTCTCGCCGAGCTCTTCCCGGACGATGCGGTGGTCGGCGAGGAGCGTGGCGAGGCGTCAGGCTCCTCGCGCCGCACATGGGTGATCGATCCGATCGACGGCACCGAATCGTTCGTCCGGGGCGTGCCGCTGTACAGCTCGCTGCTCGCGCTGTTCGACGAGCACGGTCCCGCGATCGGCACGATCGTCGTCCCTGCGCTCGGCGTCGGAGCGGTGGCCGGTCGCGGTCTCGGGTGCCACTGGGACGGCGTGCCACTGCACGTCAGCGACACCGACCGCGTCCCGGGTGCCTGCCTGTCGACGAGCTCCTTCGACCGGCCGTGGTGGCCTGACGACGCCCTGTTGGCCGTCGCCGGCTCGGGCATGCGCACCCGCACGTGGGGGGACGGCTACGGGTACCTGCTCGTGGCCCGCGGCCACATCGACGCGATGGTCGATCCGGGCGTGCGCGTGTGGGACATCGCGCCCATGCTGACGGTGATCCCCGAGTCCGGTGGACGGATCTCCCGGTGGGACGGCGCGTCGGATCTGGCTGACGGACCCTGGCTCGCGTCCAACGGCGTGCTCCACGATCGCCTGTTGGAGCTCGTCGGCGGGTGAGCCCGCGGGCGCCGGTCGTCAGGCACCCACCCTGTCCACGAGCCGCGCGAGCTCGCGTTGCTCGGTTGCCGACAGGTCCGACAGCAGGGCGCGCTGGCTCGTCTCGAACGCAGCCCCGTGCCGTGACTGCAGCGCAGCGCCGGCGCGCGTGAGCCGGACTATCACGCGCCGGCCGTCGTGGTCGTGCGGCTCACGGCAGACGAGCCCCTTGGCCTGCAGGCCGTCGATCAGGCCGCAGACCGACGGGCGCGTCACCGCCAGCAGGTCCGCGAGCGCACACGGCTGCAGGCCGTCGTCGGCGGCGGCCAGATGACGGAGCAGAGCGAAGGCGCTCGGCGACAGGCCGAGATCGCGCAACTGTCCGCTCTGACGGGCCGCGACGCGCGTGGCCGCCCGCAGCAGGCAGTCGAGCACGTCCGTGGCGGCGGCCGTCCGGGCGTTCGTGGCATCGGTGTTGACCAGCACATCCACCGTGACTCCCCTCCGCCGGATGCCCGGCCGAGTCTACGGGCCGTGGCCCCCGCCTCGCACAGGTCGGCCGTCCGCACGAGCGGGCGCTGGCGGCACGACCCGGCCGGCGACGAGATCTGCGACCGCGACCGTGGCCGTCGAGCCGTCGCGTCGCTCGATCGTCAGCGCCTCGTCGTCCCAGGCGCGCAGCACGCCGACGACATCGACCATGCTGGCCTCCGGACCGCGGTGGCGGGCGCGCACGGACACCCGCGTGCCCACGTCGTCGGGTGAGATCCGTACCGTCAGGCGTGCGCGCATCGATGCCATGTGGCCATTGTCGCGCACCGCGCGCAGGAACTGCGCCGACAGCCGCTAGGGTAGAGGCGAACGATCGTGAGGACCGCCCCCGTGTTCGCGCCGGGGCATGGCCGATGGCTGAAGGAGCACCCACACCCATGGTGTACGTGATCGCTGAACCATGCATCGACGTCAAGGACCGTGCCTGCGTGGAAGAGTGCCCCGTGGACTGCATCTACGAGGGCGAGCGGATGCTGTACATCCAGCCCGACGAGTGCATCGACTGCGCCGCGTGCGAGCCGGTCTGCCCTGTCGAGGCCATCGCCTACGAGGACGACATCCCGGACATGTGGACCGAGTTCACGGCCATCAACCGGGAGTTCTTCGAGGACACCGTGACCGGTCTCGGCGCCCCGGGCGGTGCGGCCGTCGTCGGGGTCCAGGCGACCGACCACCCCAAGGTCGCGAACTGGAGCTTCTGATCGCTCAGCCCGACAGGCCCGCCATGTCGCGGTGAGCCCGTACGGGCCTCACGACCGCGACGTGCCGCGTGGTCGTCCCGGGTGGTCGTCACGATCCCGAGCCGACCGCCCGCAGTTCCGGCTGCGACGAGGGCGGCGCGGGATCTTCGCGTTCCGCGCGCAGATCCTCCAGCTTGTCCAATGGCCGCTCGAGCTGGCGCCGTCTGGTGGTGCACAGGGCGTCGTAGGTCTTCTGTGACCGCGTGAGGTGCGTGCCGAGCTTGTCGAACTCGTCGCAGAACTTGTCCCACTGACCACGGAAGTCCGAGAGCAGTGACAGGATCTCGTCGGATGTGCGCTCGAGTTGGAAGTTGTCGACCGACTGCCGGACCACAGCGAGCACGGCGAACAACGTCAGCGGCGAGCACAGGATGATCCGCCGGCGCAGGGCGTCGTCGACCAGGCCGCGGTCGTGCTCCTGTATGAACCCGAACAGCGCCTCGTTGGGGATGAACATCAGGACGCAGTCGACGGACGCGTCGGGATCGCGGTACCCCCGGTCGGCCAGCTCACGGACGCGGTCGCGCGCGTCCCGCAGGAATCCTTTGCGGTGGCGCTCGCCGTCGGTGTCGTTGTCGGCGTCGAGGTAGCGCAGGTAGTTGTCGAGCGGGAACTTCACATCCATGTGCAGCTCGAGGCCGCGCGGCAGCATGAACGTGAAGTCGGGCACGCCGCCGGTGTCCAGGCGTCGTTGCCTCTGGTAGTTCACCCCTTCGAGGAACCCTGCGAGCTGGAGCACGTCCTCGGCCATCCGCTCGCCCCACTGACCGCGGGCCTGGCTCGATGACAGCGCCTGGCGTAGATCGTTGGCGGTGTCGCTCAGCAGGCGCGTCTGGCGCCCGGCCTCGGCCAGCTGTTCGGTCAGCGAGCCGTACTGCTCGGCGCGACTGGTCTCGAGCTGGCGGACCAGCGACGTCACCTGGTCGAGCTCGCCGCGCATCTGCGTGAGCTGCAGCCCGATCCGCGACTCGGTGCCGGCGAGCCGCTCCGTCTCGGCGTCGCGGACCGCCCCGAGCTGCTGGCGGGCGAGTGACACCACGGTGTCGACCGTCGTGTGCAGCTGTGCCGCGCGGTCGGCCTGCAGGCGCCGTTCGAGCTCGGCGGACGCATCGGCCAGCTGACGGCGTTGCTGACCGAGAGCGAACCACACGACCGCGAACGTGCCGGTGATCGCAACGAGCACCGCGATGATGGTGACCACGTCCGCATGCTCCTCTCAGATGTCCTGCGGGGCCGAACAAACGTACGATGTCGATGGCCGCCGGCCATGGAACCGGTGCGGATGGCGGGTGCGCGCGGGTGCCACACCCACGTGCACGAGCCCGCTGTGGCGGGACGCGGGGTGGTCGACCCCGGTTGCGGGAGTGGTCCGGGAGTCGCCGCGCGTCGTCGGCGAGCCGCCCCGGAACCGTGGACCAGCGTGACCGTCGTTGTCTCGGACCGCGCGCCGGCCGGTCCCGCCATCAGCAGGGGTACACACCGCGGTCACGAGCCGCGGTTGCCGCATGCTTTGGCTGCCCTCTGTCAGGCGGGCTGTGAGCTGCGCGCCCGCACGTCGACGGTGGAGAACAGCGAGAGGATCTGCTCCGCGCACCACGTGCCCGTCCGCCGGTGGTCGCGGCGGATCCATCCCGCGCGTTCCGCTTCGGTCAGCAGTCGGTTTGCGGTGCGCCCCGACGTCGACAACCGGCGCCTGACGAACGACGCATCGATGATCGGGTGGGCCAGCAGCAGGTCGATCAGGGGCAGCATCCGCGTGTCGGTGGCGCGGGCGCGGTACCGCTCCCGCAGTCGATCGAGCCGTTCCAGCTGTGCCGTGGACCCGGTCGCGGCGCGCGCGAGGCAGCCGCACAGCAGCTGGAGCCACTGGTCGCGCTGGTCGGAATCGTTGAGGTCCGCGTCGAGCGCCGCGCGGTAGCCGACCCGTTCGTCGAGCAGCCACGGACTGATCGCCAGCGCGGGTCGGGCCAGCCGGGCCGCACGCATAATGTCGGTCGCGGTCACGGCCCGTGCCACCAGTTCGCTGTCCCGGTCGGGGTGCCGGGCGAGCACGACGTGCTCCAGGCCGATGTCGACCAGCGGGTTGAGCGCGCGCACGGGCGCGACGGGCCGACGGGGCCCACGCGGCGTCCGTCCCGGTGCGGTGGCGCCGGTCAGCACGGCGTTGATCTCGATGATCGGTGGTGGCGCCGACGAGCGGTGGGCGGTGTGCTGCCAGCCGGTCGAAAGTGCGGCGGCGGTGCGACGGACGAGCTCGACGTCGGCGTCGTCCTCGTCGGCCAGGGTCCGCAGCAGCACCTCGTCCAGGTCGATGTCCTGGCGGCTGAGGGCGACGCTGGCACGTGCCTCGGTCAGTCGGAACAGGTCGTCCGGCACGCTGTCGGCGGCCGCGCGTGACGCGAGCGCCAGCTGGCGCAGACTGCGGTGGGCGTGCGCCAGCGCCTCGCGGGTCTGCGGGCTCAGCTTGGCGATGGGCCGCCCCGCGTCCGCGGCACGCCGGCGGCGCGGACGCGGCCCGGGTCCGGCGCTCGTCGACCCGGAGGCGTCGTCGAGCGCTGTGTCGTCCCTGCGAAGCGTCCGCTCACCTGCCGCGTCCCCGGCGACGGGTCCGGGGGTGGTGGTCGTCGTGGCTGGCGCAGGTCCGGCGGTCGCCGCGGCACCGGCTGCCGTGGTGCCGGACTGCCGGGGCGCGGACCTGCGGAGGACAGGCTCGCCGGTGGTGCCGGCTGCCGTGCGGTCGGGCGTCGCCGTGCGGTCGGGCGTCGCGGCGCCGGTGACGGTGACGGCCGCCGCGCCGTCCGACGACTCCGTCGCGTCCCTGGATGCGGCGGTCCCGGCGGTGGCGGCGCCATTCCCCGAGCCGTCGCCGACCGTCGCTGAGCTCGTGACGGTCGGGGCGCTGGGCGAGGTCGGGGCGCCGTCGGCGTCGGCCGAGAGCCCTCCTCGGTGGCGCCGTCCAACCCGCCGACCGACGGTCGCTGAGCTCGTGACGGTCGGGGCGCCGTCGGCGTCGGCCGAGAGCCCTCCTCGGTGGCGCCGTCCAACCGGCCGACCGACGGTCGCCCGCTCGTATCCGGTGGCGTCGACGTATCCCCGTTGCCGGCGCCACGACGACGCGTCCGCGGCAGCCGCCGCCGTGCGCCTGGCGGCGGCCGCCCGCCAGCGTGGCCGCAGCCGGCGTTGCCACACGCGTGCCGACAGCCACACGACCGCGAGTGCGACGAGCAGGACACCTGCGAGCAGCACCGGAAGCACGATGTCGCGCAGTGTGACACCCGTGATCGGTGACGCTCGTGCGCGGTCGGGTGCGGTGTCGCCCCCCGCCTCCTCGACGTCCGCCGCGCTCGTGTCCGGGTCGGCGCCGTCTGGCACCGACGCGTCGACCGGGCGGATGCTGTCGGGATCCAGCGCGAGCGTGCGCGACGATCCGTCAACGCCGGCGGCGGCCACCCGCAGGGTCACAGTCTCCGCGCCGTCGGCCGGCACGTCGACCGTGGCGCGGTACAGGTTGCCGACGTTGTGCGACACGCGGTCGGTCGCCGCGAGGACCGCGGCCGGGCCGTCCACGGTCCTGACGTTCCCGGCCGCCCGTGGACCCAGCAGGGTGGTGTCGGCGTCCGGACCGCCGACGTCGATCAACTCGTGCAGGCGACGGAACCCCTGGCCACCGATGGGCCGCAGTCGTTCGCCGAGGTCCCGCCCGATCACGACCAGGACCCCCCGGTCAGCGTTCGAGGTGTCCAGCCCGGCCTTCGCCTGCACCACGCCGCGCTGGAGGTCGTCGCCCGTCCCGGCCGTCAGCTGGCGGACCTGTGCGATGGCCGGCCCGGGCACGGGTGCCGGCGCCCCGACGGCGCCTGTGGCATCCACGATCCGCATGGTCGCGCCCTGGGGCAGCGCGAGTGCAAGCTGGACGACCGCTCCCTGGATGGCCCGGAGATCGGCGATCGGGACGGTGGTGTCGACGACGACCGCGACATGGAGCTCATCGATCGGCAGGCGCTGCAGCCGGGCGGCGCCCTCCGTGCCGTCGACCTGCACGGCGACGTCGTCGCCGGTGAGTTGCTGCGTGGCCGTGCCCGGCGGTGCGGCGAACAGGATCTCGGCACGGTCGCCCGTGCGGACGCCGAGCACGTCGAACCGGTCCAGCGGGTCGACGTCGGATGTGACCTGGGCGGCCGCGGGGGCCACCGCGACCACCGCCAGCAGCGCGAGTGCGATCAGCACGCCCAGAGCGTGGCCGATCTTCCGCACCCGCTGCCACTGCATGGTCAACGCGATCCGCCCCTCGAACGATGTCCGCGCACGATCCGTGCGCCGTCGACGCCAGCGTGACATTGTCCGCGCTGACGAAAACCCCAATGCTGATGAATTCTTCGCTGCGATCCGTGCGTGACGGCGGGGACAGGACGTCAGGTCAGCGCAGGCTCACTCAATGCGATGTAGCGGTCGTAGCGCCGCCGGTCGAGGGCCCCGGTGTCGAGGCCCGCGAGCACCGCGCAGCCCGGTTCGTGGCGGTGGGTGCAGTCGGTGAAGCGGCAGCCGACCGCGAGCTCAGCGACGTCGGGGAAGGTCCGCGCGAGTCCACGCTCCGGCTCCCAGAGCCCGATCGCACGGATGCCGGGCGTGTCGATCACGCTGCCGTCAGCCACGCGGACGAGCGAGCGCCTGGTCGTCGTGTGACGTCCGCGCCCGTCGCCGGAGCGCACCCGAGCGGTGCGGTGCGCCGTCGTGCCGGCCAGGGCGTTGATCAGCGACGACTTTCCCGCGCCCGAGCGTCCCAGCAGCGCCGCGCAGCGACCGCCATTGAGTCGTGCCCGCAGGTCGTCGATGCCGTGGCCGTCGGCGCTGCTCGTCATGACGACGGCCGTGCCGGGGGCGAGGGCGGCGACGTGTGCGGCGGTGTCGTCATCCGGATCCAGATCGTGCTTGGCCACCACGACGACCGGGTGACCGCCGCTGCCGTGGGCGACGACGAGCGCACGGTCGAGCCATCCGGGCCGCAGCGGCTGGTCGACGGCGTGCACGATCCACACCTGGTCGGCGTTGGCGGCCAGCACCTGCGGGCGCGCCTTGTGCTCGGCAGGATCACGCCGGACGAGCGCGGTCCGGCGCGGGGCGACGTCCACGACGCGCGGTTGGCCGTCGACGGTCGAGCGCCCGATCCAGTCGCCGGTGACCACGGCGGGTGCATCGCGTGGCTGCGCCATCGACACCTCACCCTCGCGGTCGACGACTCGCAGCCAACCACGATCGACCCGCGCGACGCGGGCGGGGGTCCCGGCCAGTGCGGTGAACGTCTCGGCCCAGCCCGCATCCCAGCCCAGCTGGGCCATCACATCGTGGTCGCCGGGTTCGTCACCGGCCGCGGCACCGCTGGCGGTGCCCGCGGGCGTCACGCGTGCTCCTCCACGTCGGCGTCGGCGTCACGGGCGGAGCCGTCGCCCGGACCGGCGTCGGGGTCGGCGGTCGACGATCCGGGTGCGGCGCCGGCGTCGGGTGCGCCCGGTCGGGAACCCAGTGCGGGTACGGACGCGAAGCCCCCGTACGACACGATGTCGCGGCGGAAGAACAGCGACAGCGTCCAGTCGGTGAGCACCCGCATCCGTCGCGTCAGCAGCGGCATCGCGTACAGGTGGTAGCTGCGTGTGATGAACCAGCCCAGGAGCCCCGCGATACGGAGCCCGAGGACCTCGGCGATGCCGCGGTACCTGCCCAGGGTGGCCACCTGCCCGAGGGCCCGGTAGCCGTACGCCGTCAGTGACGCCCCCGCCCGAGCGGCCTGCAGGTTGCGGGCGAGGTGACGGGCCTGCCGGATGGCGTGCTGCGACGTCGGCGGATCGATCCGGTCCGGGGTGGCGGCGTTGACCACGCGGGCCGCGTCGCCGAGGGCCCACACGTCGTCGTGTCCCTCCACCCGGAGCGTGGCGTCGACCTTCAGCCGCCCACGATCGTCGGTCGGCAGGTCGAGGTCACCGGTCAGCGGATGCGCTGCGACACCGGCACTCCACACCAGCGTGTGCGCGTCGACGGTCCTCCCACCCGACAGCTCGACGCGGTCGGCGTGGACCGCCTCGAGTCGCGTCGACGTCAGGATCTCGACGCCCCGGCGGGCGAGCAGCTCGGTGGCGTACTCGCCCAGCCGCGAGGGGATGGCGGGCAGGATGTGGTCCTGCGCCTCGACCAGCACCCAGCGTTGCCTGACGCCCCGCAGCGAGGGGTACTCGCGCAGCGCGTCCTGGACGAGGTCGTGCAGCTCGGCGAGCGCCTCGACGCCCGCGTAGCCCCCCCCGACGAACACGAAGCCGAGGTGACCGGCGGCGCGCTCGGGACTCATCTCGTTGTCCGCCAGCTCGAGCTCGCGCAGCACGTGGTCGCGCAGGTACACCGCGTCGTAGAACGTCTTGAAGCCCACGCCGAACTCGGCGAGGCCGGGGATCGGCAGCGTGCGCGACACCGCACCGAGCGCGATGACCAGATGCTCGTAGCGGTAGTGCAGCTCACCGACCTCGTTGTGGACGACGACTGTGCGCGTTTCGGTGTCGATCGCACCCACCTCGCCCAGCACGAGATCGGCGTGCGGGCACATCTGCCGCAGGGGCACCACGACGTGGCGGGGTTCGATCGTCCCGGACGCCACCTCCGGCAGCATCGGCGTGAACAGCAGGGCGTTCTCGTCGGAGACGACGGTGGCCCCCGTCCGGCCCAGCCGGCGAGCGACAGTCGCACCCGCGAATCCGCCGCCGAGGATGAGGATCCCGGAACGCGCGTTGCGCTGTCCCGCGCGTGGAGCTCGCTGGTGCCGCTGCATCGTGCCGCTTTCGTCGTCGCCTACGCTGTGCGCTCCATGAGCCTAGGAGCCGGACCGCTGTCACACGAGTCCCAGCGCGCGACGATCGCGGCCGCCGACGGCATCGCGCTGCCTGACTACGGCGGCGCGTGGATCGGCGCCGTGCTGCCCGCGCTGGCGGCCGGTGACGCGCCACCCGGCGCCCCGGCGTGGGTGGCGCAGGCGCGTCAGCATGTGCTGCTGCTGATCGACGGGCTCGGCTGGGAGCTGTACCGGCGGTTCTCCTCGGCGTTGCCGTCGCTCGCGGACTTCGACGGCACGCGGATCACCGCCGTCGTGCCCACGACCACCGCCACGGCGTTGCCCTCGTTGACGACAGGGCGCACGCCGGGTGAGCACGGCATGCTCGGTGATCGCATGCGGGTCGGTGGGCGCGTGCTGAGCGTGCTGCAGTGGACGGTCGCCCGGGGCCGGCCTCCGGCACCGGACAGCGTGCAGCCCCATCGACCCTTCGCGGCGGGTGGCGTGGCCGTCGTCAGCCACCACAGGTTTGCGGGATCTGGCTTCAGCGCCGCCCATCTGCGCGGCGCGCCGTACCACGGGTACGAGGACGTCGACGATCTCGTCCGCCGGGTCGGTGCCTGCCTGGACGACGGAGCGCGCGTCGTCTACGCATACCTGCCCGACCTCGACCGGACCGCACACGAACGCGGCCTCGACCACGACGCGTTCGGCCATGCGCTCGCGCTCAGCGACCGTGTCGTCCGCGGCATCCGTCGGCGTCTGCCGCCGGGCGCGGTACTCCTGGTGACGGCCGACCACGGGCACGTGACGACCGACCCGGCCGAGCGGGTCGACCTGCGACCACTGCTGCCCATGGTCAGCGCGATGGCCGGCAGCACGCGGATGCGGTACCTGCACGCGCGGTCCGGCGCCGCTGGCGACCTCCTCGCCGCCGCGCGCGAGCTCGTGGGGTCCGCCGCCTGGGTCCACGACCGGGCGCAGGTCGTCGCCGCGGGCTGGTTGGGTCCGAGCACCCGGCCGGTCGTCGCGGGACGTCTGGGCGATGTCGTCCTGTCGGCGCGGGGTGCCGCCACGCTGGTCGATCCCGGCGATCCGCGCCAGGCGCGGCTGCTGACCATGCACGGCAGCCTCACGCCCGCCGAGATGTACGTGCCGCTGCTCGCGGCGCAGGGCTGAGCATCCGGAGCGGCCCGGTGCGGGCACGCAGGCGGTGCCCGGCGCACCCCAGCGTCCGGTCACCTCGCCGAGACGCCACGGGCCTTCGGGCGGGACGGGCTACGGCGCCAGGCGCTCGACGACCCAGCCGTCGGCGACGCGACGGTAACGCACGCGCTCGTGCAGGCGGTCGGGACGCCCCTGCCAGAACTCGACGACGTCGGGCCGCAGGCGGTACCCACCCCAGTGCCGTGGCCGTGGCACATCGCCACCGGGATGGCGCGCGCGGACCCGGGCGACGCGATCGGCCAGCTCCGCGGCATCGGCGATCACGTGGCTCTGTGGGCTCGCCGCGGCGCTGACGCGGCTGCCGGCCGGCCGCGAGCGCCAGTAGGCGTCGCTGACGGCCTCCGAGACCCGCGTGCACCGGCCGGTCACGCGGATCTGACGCGCCAGGTCGACCCACCACAGCACCGCCGCCGCCCGTGGGTCGCCTTCGAGGTGGCGCCCCTTCGCGCTGTCGTAGTTGGTGTAGAACACCAGGCCGTCGTCCAGTCCGCGCAGCAGCACGACCCGCGCCGACGGGGCGCCGTCGGCGTCCACCGTGGCGAGCGTCATCCCGTTGGGCTCGGTGACGCCCGCCGCCACCGCCCGGTCGACCCACCCACGCAGCTCGATCAGCGGATTCGCCGCCATCGCGGTCGGGTCCAGGGGAAGGTTCCGGTAGTCGCGACGCAGCCCCGCGAGGTCCGCGTCACCGCCGGCTGGTCCCGGCACGGTCAGGGACCGGTCATCTCGGGGGGCCGCAGGTCGAACTCGGCGTCGCCGATCTCGAGCTGGCTCACCGGCGGCCCGCCCTGCAGGTGGTCCATCACGTCGGGCACGTCGTCGGGGATCACCCCGCCGTAGATCACGTCGTCGGGGAACACGGCGACGACCGGCCCGACCATGCACGCCTCCATGCAGCCGGTGGCGACGATCTTGACCTCCGTCGCCACGCGTCGCCCCTGTTCCTCCCGCAGCGCGTTGAACAGCTCGGCACCGCCGTTGGCTGCACAGCTCGGGCGGGGATGCGACGGATCGCGCTGGTTGATGCACACGAATGCGAAGGTGCTCGGCTTGGGCATGTCAGTGACCCCGATCGACGCTGCCGCCACGGTAGTCCAGAGCGCGCCGTGGTGTGGATCAGTCGAGTCCGCGCAGCTGCCTGGCCGGTGCCCGCCATCCCTCGAGCACCTCCGTCAGTCGGACACCGTGGACCGTGGCCTCCACGTCGTGGACGCGCACGATGCGCGCACCGCGGAGCACGGAGTACACGGTGGCCGCCAGCGACGCCGCGCCGCGGCGGTCGGGCGGCAGGTCCAGCGCCTCGCCGAGGAAGTCCTTGTTCGAAAGGGCCACGAGCACCGGGTGACCGAGGCCCACCAGCTCGTCGAGCCGCCGCGTGAGCTCGAGGGAGTGGGCGGTGGTCTTGTACATGTCGTGGCCCGGATCGACGATGAGCTGCCCCCGGGGCACACCGCGGGAGACCGCCAGATCGACCAGCTGGCGCCACCGTTGCCGGACCGCGGTGATGACGTCGGGCTCGTAGTCGGGACGGAACGGGCGGGACCGCCGCGGTCCGCCGTGGTGCGTGAGCACCAGTGCGGTGTGCGGATGTGCGGCGACGACGTCGGCGACCCCGGGATCGCTCAGCCCTGTCACGTCGTTGACGATGTCAGCCCCGGCCTCCAGCGCGGCGTCCGCGACCTCGGGGCGGAAGGTGTCGACCGACAGCGGGGTCATCCACCGTTCGCGGAACGCCTCGACGAACGGGAGGACACGCGCGAGCTCGGCGCGCAGGTCGACCTCGTCGCCGGGTCCCGCCCTGACGCCGCCGATGTCGATGATGTCGGCCCCGGCCCTGACATGCCGCTCCGCGAGCGCGAGGGCGGCGTCGAGGTCGAGGGTCGCGCCACGGTCGTAGAACGAGTCGGGCGTCCGGTTGACGACGCCCATCACGGCCACGCGCCGGCGCAGATCGAGGTGCTGGGTGCCGAGTCGCATCGATGCCTCCCGCTCGGTGCCGGTCGTGTGCGGTCCGCCTGGTCGCCGGCGACCGCCGCCCGTCACCCTGTGGGCGGTCGACGGTCCGGTCGCGCCGTCGAGCCTGCACGCTCCTACGGGTCACAGGATGCATACTCCGCACATGATCGTGATGGCGGCGGTGGGTGCGGCGGTGCTTGCGATGGTCTCATGGGTTGCTCTGCGCGAGGCGCAACGGTTGCCGGGCACGAGCGCGTCGCGGCACGACCGCGCGCACGCGGCGCGTCCGACCTCCCCACGCCCACGCGCACCGCGGGTCCCTTCCGCCGGCGCACGATCGGCGGAACCCTGGCGCGTCCACGTCGTCGGTGACGCGACGCTTCCCGGCGCGGACACCCACGAGGCGCTGGCCGCCGCGGCGGCCCTGTGGCACGTGCTGGTCGACGCCGAGGCCGGCTGACCCCACGATCGTGGGGAGGGGGCACCCCCCGACCGAGCGAAACCGCGCCGTTGCGCGCGAAAGGGCTCGTATCGGGCTGCAGGGCGTGCATACAGTGTCACCGTGCTCCAGCGATACGGTTCCCGCGGTGCGTTCGATGGATCCGTCCACGCGCGTCGCTCCAGCGCCCGCTGCACCATCGTCCGCGCCGTCCCGGTCGCGGTGCCCGCGCCGCTGCTGCTGGCGTTCGCCGTCGGACCACGTGGTTCGGCTGCGCTCATCATCGGCGTCGCCGTCGTCGGTGCGGCGCTGATCGCGGCCGCCGCCGCGCGGTGGTGCGCCGAGCGACGGATGCGCAGCGAGATGGAGCAGCACGAGCGCGAGCTCGCGCACACCAAGCGCCAGATCCTCGGCCTCGTCTCGCACGAGCTGCGCACCCCGGTGACCGGTGTGGTCGGGTTCTCCCGCACGCTGTCGGGTCGGCTCGAGCAGCTCGACCGGGGCACGCTGCGGCTGTTCGTCGACGCGATCGACGAGCACGCCAACCGTCTCGCCCGCCTGATCGACAACGTCGTCGTCGCGTCCCGCACGCCGCTCGTCGTCGTCGGCAGGACGTGCCAGCTGTCGCAGGTCCTGTCCCAGGCCGTCACCAGGGCGGGCATCGGTGACGACACCTCACGTCTGCGCGTCGCACTGCGGGGTGCGCTGAACGCCCGCATGGACGAGGAGGCGGCGATCCGCATCGTGGCCAACCTCATCGACAACGCGGTCAAGTTCGGAGAACCCGGCGGCTGCATCGGCGTCGAGGGCGCGGAACGCGATGGGCGGGTCGTGCTGCGGGTGTCGAACGCTGGACCGGCGATCCCGCTGGGCCTGCGGGCGGCGCTGTACGAACCGTTCGTCCAAGGCGATCCGACCGACACGCGCTCGGCGGACGGGCTCGGCCTCGGACTGCACGTGTGCCGGCAGCTCGTCGAGGCGTACGGCGGCAGCATCGACCTGATCGACGACCCGCAGCTGATCGTCTTCGAGGTCAACCTTCCAGCCGCGTACGAGCTGCAGCCGGACGCGGCACACGGCCGCGTCACGGGGCTGCGTCACCGACCCGATCCGGTCCCGGACGCGCCGACCGTGGTCCCCGACCATCCCCCGCCCACCATCCGCCGGGAGCAGGTGGGCTGACGAGATGGTGGGCTGAGGAGCCGGGGGCCGTCCGCAGCGGCGCAGTCCGGGCGCGCGCGGCGGTCGGTCCACCGCGCCGCGCCCGTCAGGTGAGGAACTGCAGGATCGCGGCGGCGATGACGTCCGGGTGCTCGATGGTCATCCAGTGCGACGCCGACGGCACGACCTGCACGCGCGACACCGGGATGTCGCGGTGCAGCTGCTCGGTCATCCGCAACGGCGTGGAGCGGTCGTGGTCGCCGACCAGCAGCAGCGTCGGCTGTCCGATCTGCTCGCGTCCGATCGACGGCATCTTCGCCAGCGCCCGGCACGCCTTCGCGTAGCTCTTGGGGTCGTTGCTGAGGAACAGGTGACGCAGCAGGCCGCTGATCTGCGGCAGCCGTGCGTGCGTGCGCGGGGACAGCGCGCCCTCCAGCCAGTCGTCGACGATGTCGTCGAGCCCGTTGTCGTCGACCGCCTTCGCGCGCTGCTCGTAGGCCTGCCTGTCCGGCGGCTCGAAGTAGCTGATGCCGCCGACGAGCACGAGCTGATCGACGAGGTCCGGTGTCGTCAGCGCCATGTGCTGCGCGATCAGCGAGCCCATCGAGTGGCCCACGACGGTGGCTGCGGGCAGCTCGAGCGCGCCCATCAGCCCGGCGACGTCCTGCGCCCAGGACTTGATGCTGAGCTGCGCCCGTCCGGCCGGCGTACGCCCGTGCCCACGCAGGTCGAGCGTCACGACGTGGTGGTGCAGCGCCAGCAGCTCGGCGACACCGTGCCACACGTCCAACGCGCCGCCGAGCCCGTGGACGAGGACGATCGGCGGGCCTTCGCCGAGGCTGCGGTAGTGGTGGTTGACGCCGTTGACTTGAGTGAACATGGAGTCTCCGTGCGGGCGAACGACCGTCGGGGCGGGCGTCTCCCGCTGGTCAGGTGACAGGTGTGATCTGCGCGCCAGGCTAGCTGGCGGCGGTCCCCGACGATGATGCGACGACGTCGGATGTGCGCCCGGTCGACACGACCGGACGGCGCGTAGGCTCAGGGACGTCAGCCGGCGTCGCCGGACGTCGGAACAGCGGGAAGGTCATGATCGCGAGCGAGCTCCTGGAGGAACACGGCGCACCGTTGGGCCTCGTCGGTCTCGCCGATGGCGGCCGCCGCCGTGCCCAGCAGCCACAGGCTGCGCAGGAAGCCGCGGTTCGGTTCGTGCGACCACGGGACCGCTCCCTGACCACGCCAGCCGGCACGTCGGATGGCGTCGAGCCCCCGGTGGTAGCCGACGCGTGCGCACGCGTAGGCCCCGACGTCGTCGCCCGCGTCGAACGCCGCCATGCCCAGCCGCGCCCAGGCGTCGAGGCACGCCGGGTGCGCGCGGACGACCGTGCGCAGCGCCTCCAGACGGCCGTCTGCGACCGCGTCGGCGAGCGCCGCGACGGTCTCCGGATCGTCGGCCGGCAGGTGGGTCGGCGTCACACCCTGCAGTGGTAGGTCGGATGCCATGACGACGGTGCTCCTGTGGTCCGGTGTGGCGCGCGTCCGCGCGGGCGTGGTGGTGGCGCTCGCCGTGTTGCTGTCGGGTTGCTGGTCGGCGCCTGCGCAGACCGTACAGCCTCGCGACGGACGTGCCGGGCTGCAGCTGTCAGGGACCGTCGGCAACCGGCAGCTGGCGGTGAGCGACGGTTCGCCCGACCTCAACGTCGGCGACTGCGACCCGGCGGGGGGTGGCGACCGGGATGTGTGCATCATCGCCGACGACATCGACGGTCAGCTGGTCGTCGTCGTGTTCGAGAACCCCGACGTGCTACGGGCGGTGGCCGACCTGCCCGTGGTCGACCCGGCGTGCTCCGGCGGCTGTGATGGCGTCACCGAGGGCGCTGTCGTCGACCTCCAGCTCGCGACCGGTGAGCGGCAGCGGGCACGCGGTGGACGCGTCGTGCTGACCGAGGTCGAGCGCTTCCGCCGCTACGTAGGGGAGTTGCGCCTCGACCTCGGGTCGGGCACGGTGTCGGGTTCGTTCGACGTCATCCCGCGCCGGGACTGACCGCAGCCGGCGCGGACACGGGCAGCGCCGTGACGGTCTGCAGGAGCAGTGGGTCCGGTGAGTCGTTGCGCAGCCCATGCGGAGTGCCGGCCGGGATCAGCACGGTCTGCAGCGGACCGAGCGTCACCTCCTCGTCGTCGGTGACGACCCAGGCGCGCCCACCGATGACCACGTAGACGGTGTCCGACTCGTCGTACGTCCGCGCCGCGAGCTGCTGGCCGGGTTCCAGGCACAGCATGTCAACGGCCAGCAGGTCGGTCTCGTGCACGCGGGACCGCACGGCGCGGGCGGGATCGAAGGCGACGTGGTCGCGCAGATCGGCGGCGGAGGGTTGCATCGCTCCACAGTGTCGCACGGCGACCTCGCCTCCCGGGTCTCAGCCGGGAAGCGCGTGGGCCGGGGCGGCGGAACGGGCGTGTGACGGGTCCCCGCGGGCAGGTCGCGCCGGCGCGGGGGTGCGACAGCGGCTCTAGACTCGCCCGGATCACGCCGACGACGTCGTGCGGGGCGCCGTCGGCCGGCCCGCCGAAAGCAGAGAACGATGACCGACATCCGGACCGCCCCGACCACGACCGACGCCGGGGCGTCGGTCGTCGCCTGCTTCGTCGCGCAGGATGAGGACGAACAGCCGGTCATCGGACGCGATCTGACCGCCCTCGCGGAAGCGGCGGGCGTGGACATCGCCGCCGCGCTCGACGCGTTGCACCTCACCGGTGCCGTCGACGAGGTCGGCCGCGTCCCGGTGCAGGTCGACGACACCACGGCCCTCGTGCTGGCGGTGGGCGTGGGCGACCGGGCCGAGGTCGGCGCCGATGCGCTGCGTCGCGGCGCCGCCGCCGCGGCCAGGCAGGCGACCCGCGACGCCACCCTGGCCGTGATCGTGCCCGGTGACGTGGGCGGGCAGCTCGACGCGACCACCGCGGCTCGCGCCGTCGCCGAAGGTGCGGGTCTCGGCGCCTACGCCTACACGACCTACCGGACCAAGAACCACGACGCGGTGCGCCTGGACGGCATCGTCGTCGTGCCGGGTGCGGGCGTCGACCCCGACGCGGTCGAACGCGGCGTGCGCCTCGCCAGGGTGATCGTCGATACGACCAGCATCGCCCGCGACCTGATCAACACGCCGCCCGCGTTCAAACGGCCACCGGATCTGGCGGACAGGGTCGTGTCGCTCACCGCCGACACACCCGTCACCTCCCGCGTGCTCGCGGCCGACGAGCTCGAGCAGGGCGGCTTCGGCGGCCTGATCGGCGTCGGACGCGGATCGTCGACCGAACCACGGCTGGTCGAGCTCACCTACGCCGGGACGGCGGATGACGGTGATGGCGTGCACGTCGTCCTCGTCGGGAAGGGCATCACGTTCGACAGCGGCGGACTGTCCCTCAAGCCGTCGGCGTCGATGTCGACCATGAAGAGCGACATGAGCGGTGCCGCGGCCGTCGTGGGGACCGTGCTGGCCGCGGCACGGCTGGGGGTCGCGCCTCGGGTCACCGGACTGCTGGCACTCGCCGAGAACATGCCGGGCGGCGATGCGACGCGGGTGTCCGACGTGCTGACCCACCGCAACGGCACGACGGTCGAGGTCATGAACACCGACGCCGAGGGTCGGTTGGTGCTCGCGGACGCGCTGGCCTACGGCGTCGAGCTCGAGCCGGACGCGATGGTCGATCTCGCCACGCTGACCGGCGGTCAGATCGTGGCGCTCGGCAACCGCATCGCCGCGCTGATGGGCTCCGACGACGACCTGCTCGACGCGTTGGAGGCCGCCGCGGGCCGGGCGGGTGAGCGGTTGTGGCGGCTCCCGCTCCCGGCGGACTACCGTGAGCAGCTCCGCAGCGAGGTGGCCGACCTGCGCAACATCGGCAAGCCGCGCGAGGCCCAGAGCATCGTCGCCGGCCTGTTCCTGTCGGAGTTCGTCGGGGACGTGCCGTGGGCCCACCTCGACATCGCCGGACCGGCGTTCTCCGACAGCGGCGACGGCCCGCTGGTGCCCAAGGGTGCCACCGGCTTCGGTGTGCGGACCCTCGTGGCGTGGCTCGAGGCCCTGTCATGATCGTTGGTGGACGATCCGGAGCGTCGGCAGCGCCGCCCGGGTCCTGTCGTGCGACTAGGGTGTGGCGCGACCGGCCTGGCCGAACTTCGCCCGCTCCACGATCTTGCGCCGGTGCCGGATGTGGGCGACCTCCGTGTCTCCCGAGGTGACCGTGACCGAGAACTCCAGCCTCCGGCCGTGCACGCCCAGCAGGACGGCGTCGGCCCGCACGTCGTCACCGACGTGGCTCGGTGCCTTGTGCTCGATCTCCACCCAGGAGCCGACCGTCGTCAGCTCAGGGCCGAGGCAGTCTCCCAGTGCGCGGCGGGACGCCTCTTCCGCGATCGCCAGGACCCGCGGCGTGCCGAGCACGTCGACGTCGCCCGAGCCGAGTGCCGCGGCGGTGTCGTCCTGCGCCACGCGGAGGTCGACGCTCGCGCGACGGCCTGGCACGCACGCATCGGGGAGCTCAACCACCACGACGGTCTCCGTCGGTCGGTCACGGGCTGGTCTGGTACGAACGCAGGTATACCCGCGCACGGCGCTGACGCATCCTCTCCCTGCGGGCGGGGCGTCATGAGCGGGCCCCTCGCCGTCATGGCGGTGCTGCTGGCCGAGACGGCTGTCGGCGGCACCGTGGTGACCCTGACCAGTGGGGTGCACGGCAAGGTCCGCCGCGGCTTCCTCGTGCTGTCCGGTGTGATCCTCGCGCTGTGCGCCTGGGGCGCATGGGCGACGGCGCGTGCCGCCGTCGGTGCAACGCCGTCCGCGGCGCAGGCGCGCATGGTGACGGCGCTCGGCGTGTTCGCGGGCGTGCTCACGCTGTGGCAGTTGGCCGTGCTCGCGCGCCTCGCAGTCGAGCGCGTCATCGGCCTGGGTGCGGCGGCCGTGGGCGTCGTGGCGCTGGGCACCGTCGCGCTGGCGCGGGGCACGGGCGTCGTGCTGGCCGGCGTCGAACTGGCCGCAGGAGCGTTCTTCCTGGGCTCGGCCCTGTACGGACTGCTGCTCGGCCACTGGTACCTCGTCGAGCGCCGTCTGTCCAACAGCCACATGGTGCGCAGCGCGATGCTGTACGCCGGCGGCGTCGGCGCGGCCATCGTCGGCGCGGTGCTGTCGGCGCAGCATCCCACCCCTGTGGCGACCGGCTTCTCGCCGTTCCTGGCCGTACCCGGGTTCTCGCTCCTGCTCGTCGCGGGACTCGTCGCGATCTGCGCGCTGATCGCCGGCTTCGTCTGGAAGCTCGCGCAGGAGGGGGGACGCTCGATCCAGGCCGCGACCGGCATGTTCTACCTGGCCGTCATCATGGCCTTCAGCGCCGAGCTGTCGAGCAAGGTTGGCTTCTTCGGCTGACGGCGGCGACCGGCGCCCGCGCGGGGCGCCGGGGTCGCGGCTCAGGCCGGCGCGGTCCTGGCCGCCACCAGCATCCCGTCGCCGACGGGCAGCAGCTGACCGTCCAGCGCCGGGTCGTCGCGGACCAGGTCGGCGAACGTGCGCACGCCCCCGCCGTCATCGGCCCCGACGCCGTCCAGCACGCGGTCGGCGATCAGCAGCCCGCCGGGCCGGAGCAGCCGCGTCGCGTGCGGGAGGTAGTCGGGATACTCGTCGGGCACCGCGTCGATGAAGACCAGGTCGTAGGCGTCGTCGGCGAGCCGCGGCAGCACCGTCAGCGCCGAGCCGAGGATGCTGCGCACCCGCTGGCCGTGGCCGGCGCGACCCAGGACGCGCTGCGCGCTGGCCTGCAGGTCGGCGTCCGGCTCGATCGTGGTCAGCATGCCGCGCGGATGCATGCCCGCCAGCAGCCACAACGCGCTGTAGCCGACGCCGGTGCCGAGCTCCACGACGTCGCGCGCCGGGCGCATGCCCGCGAACCAGCGCAGCCATGCGCCACCCAGGTGCGTGACAGGTGCGATGCCGGCGCCCTCGCTGAGTGCGCGCGCGGAGCGCAACGCGTCGTCCTCCGGCGGTGCGGACGCGTCGATGTCGATGGCCGTCGCTGTTGTGGTGCCCACGGGGGTCTCCGAGCGTCAGACCGCTGCCCCGTGAGCGTATCTCCCGGCAGCCGCAGAACGAACGACCGCCGGCGCCCGTGCCCGCAGCCGATCCCCTCCCCGGCCGACGCTGCCCGTGCGCGGCAGCGCGTGGATGTGGCACGCTCGGTCCCGGCGCACGACGCTGGGATGGACGACCCATCCAGGAGCCACGACCGCCGGCACGCGGCTGTGCCGGCCCGGGAGCCAGACGATGACGCGGACCGACCACGGCGCCGACACCGGCGCCACGTCCGGCGTCGCCGCGGCCCGGCCGCCTGTGTTCCCGCGTGTGCCGACCGTCCGCCGCCGCAGCCGCGGGGGCCGGCGCCTGGTGTCGACGGTCGTGATCGCCGGTCTGGCCGGCGGCGTCGTGGCCATCGCCGCGGACAGGAGGCTGGCGCCTGAACCGGCGCCGACACCCGTCGTCGCGGGCCTGTCCGACGAGCCGGCGCAGCGGGCACCCACCGACGAGATGGCGCAGGGCACGGTGGCGCGCGTCGCGGCCGCCGTGCTGCCGTCCGTCGTGCGCATCAACCAGGCGATGACGGACCGGTTCGAGGGCGCCGGCAACGGTTCGGGCGTCGTGTACCGCTCGGACGGTCTGATCGTGACCAACAACCACGTGGTCGAGGCGCCCGGTGGCATCGAGGTCGTGTTCGCCGACGGCCGTTCGATGGCCGCCGAGATCGTGGGCACCGATCCGCTCAACGACCTCGCGGTGATCCGCGTCGACCGTGACGATCTGACGCCGATCGTGCTCGGCGGGTCCCCCAAGCCGCGCGTCGGCGACCTCGCGATCGCCGTCGGCAGTCCGTTCGGTCTCGACGCCACGGTGACGGTCGGCGTCGTCAGCGCGCTCGGCCGCGGCATCCACGCGGGCCCCGAGGGCGGCGGTGACGGGGTGTACCTGCCCGAGGTACTGCAGACCGACGCCCCGATCAACCCGGGCAACTCCGGCGGCGCGCTCGTCGACCGGTCCGGGCACCTGATGGGCGTCAACAGTGCGATCCTGACGTCGGGTCAGGCCGCCAACGCAGGGGTCGGGTTCGCCATACCGGTCGACACGGTCGTCGACGTCGCCGACGAGCTGATCGCCACGGGACGTGTCCGTCACCCACTGCTCGGCGTCAGCGGTGGACCCGTCGGCGGACAGGCCGCCGAGCGGCTCGGGGTCGGCGCCGGTGCGTGGATCCACGAGGTGACCCCGGGCACGCCTGCCGCGCGCGCCGGCCTGGCGCCCGACGACGTGATCGTCGGCGTCGACGACCGGGCGATCGCGTCGATGGAGGAGCTGTCGATCGCCATCCGTGACCGCGACGTCGGTGACCGCGTGACCATCGCCTACGTCCGCAGCCGCGAGCGCCGACGCGTCGAGGTGGTGCTGGTCGAGCGCACGACGACGGATCCGCAGTAGCATCGGCGTCGTGGGTGTCGCCGCGGGTGTCGCACGCACACTGTCCACAGCATCGGCACACGAGGAGCAGACGTGGACGTCGGGTTCATGGAGCTGATGATGCTGGCCGTGCTCGCGCTCCTGATCTTCGGGCCCGAGCGGCTGCCGCAGATCGCCCGCACCGTCGGCCGCGTCGTCGGGCAGATCAAACACGAGGCGAGCGCGACCTTCAGCACGTTGCGTGACGAGGTGGAGCTCGACGAGTTGCGGTCGATCAGCAGCGACCTGCGGCGTGAGCGTGACGACCTGCGCGCCCGATCCCGCATCGACGCGCGATCGGTCCACGACCGCAGCCGGCGGTCGCGTGCGACGGACGATTTCGAGGCCGACGAGCCGCCACGCTACGACCCGCACGCGACGTGAGTCACGGCGCCGAGGGGCGGGCCCGCCGGGTGTGATGCGCGGGACGACACGACCGCTGTGGCGGTCGTTGACCGTGATGGGATCCGCCATGGTCGGCGGGTCCCTGCTGCTGCTGTCCAGCGCGCGGCTGCGCCGGGCGGACGTCCGTGCCGGCGATCTCGTGCGTCGTGGCCGCAGCCGACCGTCGGACCGCGTCGTGGCCGCCGCGACCGATCTCGGGTCGCTCTACGGCGTGCTCGGCACGGCTGCGGCGCTCGGCCTCGGTGGCCACCGACGGCTCGCCCGTGATGTGACGGTCATCGGTTCGGTCGCATGGCTCGTCGCGCAGGGCGCGAAGACACGTGTCAAGCGGGAGCGCCCGTACGAGGCCGAAGGGGTGGCCCGGCTGATCCGGCCTCCGACCGGATCGTCGTACCCCAGCGGTCACGCGGCCGTGACCGCGGCGATGATGAGCGTGATCGCCGCGGACGGCGACCGGTTGGTCCGTGTGGTGGCGGGTGCGCTGACCACGTTCGTGGCGGCCAGCCGCGTCTACGTCGGCGTCCACTATCCGAGCGACGTGCTCGGTGGCACCGGCATGGGCCTGCTGCTCGCGCGGGTCTGGCGGGCGATGCGTTGACCGCTGCGGTCGCAGCGGCACCCGACGGACGGGGCGCTCGCCTAGCGGCGGCTGCCGGCCGCCACGCTGGCGCCGTCGACCGCGGCGGGCCGCCCCCTGGAGCGCGTCGCCCAGGTCGGCACCCGCCACAGCGCCTCGACCACGATCGCACGGCTCATCTTGGATTCGCCGTCGGCGCGTTCGACGAACGTGATGGGGATCTCCACCACGCGGAAGCCGGCGGCGTAGGTGCGCAGCGCGAGCTCGATCTGGAAGCTGTAGCCGTCCGACTCCACGTCGTCGAGGTCGAGCGCGGCGAGGGTGCGGCGGCGGAACATGCGGAACCCCGACGTCGCGTCCTGCACCGGCAGGCCGGTCCACGTGCGCGCGTACAAGTTGCCGGCGCGCGACAGCAACTCGCGCCGCCGGGGCCAGTTGTGCACCGCGCCGCCCGGCACGTAGCGGCTGCCGATCACCAGGTCCGCGTTGTGCAGCGCCTCGAGCAGCCGCGCGACGTCGCCGGGGTCGTGAGAGCCGTCAGCGTCCATCTCGCCGATCGCCTCGTAGCCCGACGCCAACGCCCATGCGAAGCCCGTCCGGTACGCGGGGCCGAGGCCGGACTTGGCCGGGCGGTGGAGCACGTGGACGCCGTAGTCACGCTCTGCGAGCCAGTCGGCGAGCTCTCCCGTGCCGTCGGGCGAATCGTCGTCGACGACGAGCACGTGGGCGCGGGCCGACCCTCGGACCGTTTCGACGACGCGGCGCAGCGACGCCGCCTCGTTGTACGTCGGTATGACGACGACCGCTCGCATCGCTGCGCCCGGCCTGTCAGATCGCCAGCGGCAGCGGCTTCCCGACGAGCGACGACCGCTGGCGTCCCAGGCCGTGGGCGATCTCACGCAGTCGTGCCGCCGCCGGAGCCTCCGGATCGCCGATCACCAACGGCACGCCGTCGTCGCAGCCCTCGCGCAGGCGCGGGTCGATCGGGATCGACCCGAGCAGGGTGGTCTCGAGCTCCTGCGCCAACAGCGCACCGCCACCCTCACCGAAGATGTGGTACTCGGTGCCGGTGTCGGGTGCGACGAACGACGCCATGTTCTCGATGACGCCGGCGACCCGCATGCCGGTCTGGGCGGTCGTCTGGCCGGCGCGCAGCGCCACCCGCTGGGCGGCCGGCTGCGGCGTGGTGACCACGAGCATGTCAGCCTTGGGCAGCATCTGTGCCAGCGAGATGGCGATGTCGCCGGTACCGGGCGGCAGGTCACAGAGCAGGAAGTCCAGGTCGCCCCAGTGGACGTCGGCCAGGAACTGCTGGAGCGCCCGGTGCAGCATGGGACCGCGCCAGATGACCGGCTTCTCGCTGTCGAGGAAGAACCCGATCGAGATGACCTTGACGCCGTTGCCCTGCAGCGGCATCACCATGTTGTTGAAAGCGACCGGCCGCCCCGACACGCCGAGCATCCGCGGGATCGAGTAACCCCAGATGTCGGCGTCGAGCACGCCGACGTCGTAACCCTGCTGGGCGAGTGCCACCGCGAGGTTGACGGTGATGGAGGACTTGCCGACTCCGCCTTTGCCGCTGGCGATCGCCAGCACCTTCGTCTTGGAGTCGATGTCGTTGAAAGGGATCGCCGGCTGTCCGGCGTCGTCGGTAGCCCCGCCCCGCACCTTGGCTGCCACGGCCGCGCGCTGCTGCTCAGTCATTGCGCCGAACACGACCGCGACCTCGTCGACCCCGTCCAGCGCCTTGACGGCCCCCGTGACGTCGGCGTTGATCCGGTCCTTGAGCGGGCAGCCCGGGACGGTCAGACGGATGCTGACCGTCACGGTCGATCCGTCGATCCGCACGTCGGCCACCATGTCGAGCTCGGTGATCGGGCGTCCGATCTCCGGATCGTCGACTGTTGCCAGCGCCTGTGTGACCTGATCGGTGGTGACCATCGTGTGGGTGCGCTCCCCATGGCTGCATCGATGACGGGTTCGGCGCACCGCGAACCAGGTGGTGGACGCCGGGTGCCAGTCTAGACGGCGCGGTCCGCATGCGCCCCGTTCCGGGCGTGGCGGCGCGACGCGCCCCCCTGCCCCGTCCTTCTGGCATCGTAGGGGCACTCTCGGCTGGCGAGGCTCCCGCTCGATGATCCCACGCACCTGCTGGATGCTGCTGATCGCGCTTCCGGTCACGCTGCTCGTGTCCGGCTGCCAGCTGCGTGCAGGCGTGGGGGTGCGTGTGGACGGCGACGGCGGGGGAGCGCTGTCGGTGACGCTGGTCACCGACAGCGAGCTGCGTGAGGCCGCGACGCGCGTCGGCGCCGACCCGCTGGCCACCCTGGCCGACGCGGTCGAGCAGCTCCCGGACTGGGACGTCAGGCGTCCGGGCGCCGCATCGCCGGGTCGCATCACGCTGACCACCACGTTCGCCGATCCGGACGAGCTCACACGCCTGAGCCGCGAGCTCGCAGACGCGCTGGCGGCTCCAGAGGTACGGCCACTGCAGCCGTGGCGGCTCGTGGTCGACGCGTCAACGGTCGAGCTGCGGGGCGGGGCGGGTCTCGTCCTCACGTCAGCGGTCACCGACCTCGGCGTGGCGCGCGCCCGCGCGGACGCACTGCTGGCCGACAGCGTGCAGCTGCGGGTGACCGCCACGATGCCCGGCGACGTCCTCGAGTCGAACGCCGACGAGGTGACCGGCGACGGCCGCGTCACGTGGGTGATCGCTCCCGGCGAGACCCGCGAGCTGTACGCGATCGCGCGGCGGCCGTGGACGCTCGAACGGGTCATCGACACGCTCGCCGCGCCGCCAGGGCTCGCGTCGGTCCTGCTCGTGCTGGTGCTCGGCGTCGGCGGCGGGTGGCTGCTGGTCCGTCGTCGCCGGTCGCGGGCCGGGGACGGGGCGGCTCAGGCGTTCGCGCCCTCGCGCTCGGCCCGGATCCGTGCGCGTTCGCTGCGGACGTAGTGGGCCTTGGACTTGGCACGCGCAACACGTTCCGGCAGGCCATCGCTCAGCAGGCGATCCATGACCTCCTGATCGATCTGCGCCTCGACGTGGATCTCGTCGGAGCGGTCGGGCGTCGCCGCGCCCGACGGCTGGGCACCGTCGGACTGAGCCGCCGGAAGCGTCGCCGCAGCCGCCGCGACCTCGTCCGCGCCAAACTGCGGCGTCAGCTCGAGCATCTGGCACTGCTCCCGCCAGCGCGCGATCGTGTCGTCGCCGGCGTCGGACATGTTCAGCCGGCGTGTGCTCGCCTTCTGCGCGATCTTCGCCCAGCGCTCGTCGTCGGGATCGACGATCTCGACCACGCACTCGACGTCCGCGACCAGGCTGCGGGTGTCCTTGCCCCGGGCGTTGAGTCGGACAGTCGGCGTCTCGCCGAGCCCGGGCACCTGCTGCTCGCCCGGGCCGTGCAGCAGGTACACCTTGTCGCCCTCGGCCACGAACCACACTGGCTGCGTGTGCTCGTCGGTCATCCGCCTGCGCCGACCGCGTGGGCGCGGGGGCACGGTCACCCAGATGATCGTGCTCTTCTTGACCGCCGCCGCGAACGTGGCCTCAGCAGCCGTCCGCGCGCTACCGCCGCCCTCGGGCTCGATGAAGACCGGGACCGAGCCGACCTCGTCGTCGCCTATGTGGAACGTCAGCCGATGCTCACCGAGGTCGTCGACGACGACGTTGCGCAGTTCGCTGATGAACCTGTCCTCGAACGCCTCACCGCGCAGCGTGATGCGGCCCGGTAGCGGCGCCGCCAGCACCCGTCCGTGCGCGTCGGACAAGGTGAAGCGTTCGACGTAGGTGCCCTGCGGACCCTGGTACTCGCGCACCACCTTGAACGGCTTCGCCGTGCCGGGGACGCCGCCGGCGACGCGGACGATCGGATCGAGCACCGCGCGGTCGGTCATGGCGGCCTGATGGACCTCGCTGTCGATGGCGTAGGCCTGGTGCAGATCGGCGCGTGCCAGTGTGGATCCCTCAACTCTCGTGATGCCACCGTGCCCGTGCGACAGGTCGCCGCCGAGCGCTGGCGGACAGTATAGGGAATAGGGATTGGCTCGGGCCCGTGGGCCGTGGCGGGGCGCAACATGCTCCACCGAAGGGGCTGGGCCCCGTGGTGGGCCCGACCAGCGGTCCGGCGGCACTGGAGGCGGACGGGACGTGAAAGGACGGCGCCGTGGTGCGCGCGCCGACGGGCCCGCGCGGGTCGGCGCCCTCGAACCGTGGTTGGACGACGCCCGGACGCGTGCTGGCATGCTGGTGGTGGCCGTGCTGGCGGTCTCGTCGGCCGCCGTGCTCGTGCGGATCGCCGACGCGCCGGCGCTGTCGTTGGCGTGGTGGCGCACCGCGGCCGGCGCGGCGGCCCTGGTCGTACCCGCACTGCGCTCGGGCGCCACGCCGGACCGGCGTCAGCGGTTCCTGCTCGCGGTCTCGGGCGTCCTGCTGGCCGTCCACTTCTGGTGGTGGTTCCTCTCATTGGAGCTGACGACCGTGGCCGCGTCCGCCGTGCTCGTCTCCCTGTCGCCGGTGGCGGTCGGCGTGGGATCCGCGTGGCTGCTCGCCGAGCCGCCCCGGCCACGCGTGTGGGTCGGCCTCGCACTGGCCGTCGTCGGCGCGGTGATCATCGTCGCCGACGACCTCGGTGGGGTGTCCGCTCGCGCGCTGGCCGGCGACGCGCTGGCGCTGGCGGCGGCGCTGGCAATCGCGGGCTACCTGTTGGTCGGACGGCACGTCCGCCGGACGCTCCCGGTCAGCGTGTACGCGCTGTGGACGTACGGCTGGGCCGCCGCCGTGCTCGCAGCGGTGGCACTGGCGACCGGTACGCCGCTGGGCGTCGCCACGCCGTTCGATCGCACGACGTGGCTGGCCATCGCGGCCCTGGTGGTGGGGCCGCAGCTGCTCGGCCACACGGTGTTCAACCTGGTGCTGGGGCGGGTGTCGGCCACGGTGGTGGCCGTCGTCGTGATCGCCGAGCCGGTCGGCGCGACCATCCTGGCGGCAGTCGTGCTCGGCGAGGCCCCCGGTGGTCTGTTCCGCGTCGGCGCCCCGCTGGTCCTCGGCGGCGTGCTGCTGGCCGCGACGTCGGGACGGGATCGTGGCCGGTGAGGCCGGACCGGCCTCACAACCGCGAGAGCACGCCGTGGTCGGCGAGGAAGTCCCACAGACCGTCGACGAGCGCCAGTGCGGACAGCCCGTCACGGTCCACCCAGGCGACGTCCGCGGCGTCGTCACCCGCGACGGCCGCACCCTCGGCCGTGGCCCAGAAGTCGACGATCACGTAGTGCGTCTGCTCGCTGATCCGCTCCGCGATGCCACACAGTGCGCCCACGGCCACCGTCAGACCCGTCTCCTCCCGCAACTCGCGGCGCACGGCGTCCGTCAGCGTCTCGCCCGCTTCCACGCGACCGCCGGGCAGCGACCACAGACCGGTGGCCACCCCGCGTCCGCGGCGCACGACCAGCAACCGGCCGTCGCGCACGCACACGGCGCCGACGGCGACCTCGGGTTGCGGCGCGGATGGCACGGCGATCAGCCTAGAGCTCCGGCGCCCGCTCCCGTGCGCCCTGGCGGTGACGGTGTGCTGGCCGGTGCGACGTGTGCGAACCGGTTCCGCCCCTGGTGAGGCTGGCGGGTGGGGACGGGCGGTGAGGCGGCGCGGGGGCTACGTTGGCCGACACCGATGCCCTTCGACCAGGACCTGCGATGCCGCCCATGTTCGATCTGCACACGCATACTGTCCATTCGGACGGTACCACTGAGCCGCAGGACAATGTCTCATTGGCCAAGGAGAAAGGGCTCGCCGGCCTTGCGCTGACCGACCATGACACGGTGAGTGGTTGGAGCCAGATGCGTGAAGCGTGCGCGCGTCACGGACTGGTGTTCGTGCCGGGCATCGAGTTGTCGACCGAACGGGATGGCCGCAGCGTGCACCTGCTGGGGTACTGGATTGATCCCAACGATGGCGCCCTCGCCGAGGAGTGCGACCGCCTGCGAAACGAGCGGTCCCGCCGCGCCGACGACATCTGCGCGCGCCTCGACGCGCTCGGCGTGGGTGTCGACGTCGCGCGTGTGCGCGAGTCCGCCGGCTCGGCGCCGATCGGTCGACCGCACATCGCCAGCGCGATGGTCGAGGCCGGCCGTGTGCCCGACATCCAGACCGCGTTCGACGACTACCTGGCCGACGGCGGCCCGGCCTACGTCCCCAAGTACGCGGTCGACCCCGTCAGGGGCCTGCGCCTGTTGCGCGCCGCCGGAGGTGCGGTCGTGCTGGCCCATCCCGGGGTCAGCGAGAACGGCGGCGGTCCCGTCACGGCGGAGCTGCTCGACGAGCTCGTCGCTGCGGGGCTCGCCGGGGTCGAGGTGGACCACCCGGCGCACGAGCCCGACGTCGCCGCTCGGTGGCGTGACCTCACGCAGGCGCGTGATCTGCTGATCACGGGCGCGAGCGACTTCCACGGTGACCGCAAGGAGCTGCGCATCGGGGATCGTACGACCACGGCGGATACGCTCGAACAGCTGCACGCACTGGCGAGCACGGAAATGCACGATACGATATCGTTCGCGTCGACGACAGCATGATGTCGGCGTGGTACCGGCGGAAGAGGCAGATGTGGCAGGTCCAGCGAAGCGGTTGACACCGCAGCCGATGCTCGTCGTGCCGGGCGATGGCGTGAATCCCGCGGCGACGCTCGTGATCGATGATGACGAACTGTTCGTCGGCCGCCGACCGAGCAGCCATCTCGTCATCAGCGACCCGCACGTGAGCCAGACGCACGCCCGGATCCGACGATCCTCGGGAGCGATCCTCATCGAGGACCTCGGCTCGACCAACGGCACATTCGTCAACGGCGAACCGGTGGTCGGTCCCCTGGCGCTGCGGCACGGTGACATCGTCCGGTTCGGAGCGGTCGACGTGCGGTTCGAGGACCGCGCGTCGCAGATGATCCAGGGTGAGTCCACCGAGGTGATGGAGCGTGCCGGCGAAGAGGACGCGCTGATCGACCGTCCGGTTCTGTCGCCCCGCCAGAGCGAGGTGCTCGCGTACCTGAAGCAGGGGCTCACGAACCCGCAGATCGCGGAGCGGTTGGGCGTCACCGAGCGCACCGTCAAGGCGCACTGCCAAGAGGTGTACGACAGGCTCGGCGTGCCCAACCGCACCGCCGCGGTCGACGCGGCCCACCGGTTGGGTCTACCGGTCGAGGAGCAGGCGCCGACCACGCAGCGGTTGCAGACCCCGCGGTGAGCCGGTGCGGCCGGGTTCGCGGCCGCTGGATCCTGCGGTAGTCGATCGCCGACGGTGCGACTAGGCTCGTGCGTGCGGCCGGACGGGCTCGAGCCTGCGGGCAACCGCTCGGAGGCTCATACCGTCAAGCGTGGGTCGACTCAGGCACCTCTCGCTCCGGCGACCGGTGCCGGCGACCCCTACCGACCGCTGTGGTGACCTCGGTCATCGCGGCGAGAGGAGTGGACAACACGCTCTGAGACGGGTCTGTTCGGCAGGTCGAGCTCCCGGCCGCACCTGATCATCCCCACCCACGCGTGCCGACGGTTGCGGTGGTGCACGAACGACTGGACGCGGTGCTGTCATCGCGGTTGCCCGGACGCCGTCTGCCGCGCCGCCTCGCGGACCACTGGAACCGGCGGCTGGTCGCCGCGTTCGACACCGTCGTCCGCACCACGCACTGGGCGCGCGACGAGTTCGACCGGATCGACGCGCAGCGGATCGTGACAGTGCCACTCGGCGACATGACGCTGCCGTCCGGTGCGGGCCGCCCGCACCTGGCGTGCATGTTCGGATGGCAACGGACGATCGACCGGATGCTCGACATCCACGACCTGCCGGTCCTGCAACGCGCGTGACGGGCGCGCCGAGCGCTGCCCGTTCTGGACCGGCAACACCGGTGGACCGTGGCGATGGGCGATGATGTGATTGACGAGGCACTCGGCTCCGGGACGACAGGTGCAGCGATGACGGCGATCGTGTACGCGGTGGCCAACCAGAAGGGTGGGGTGGCGAAGACGACCACCGTCATCTCGCTGGCGGCCGCGCTCGGCGAGCTGGGGTTCGCCGTGCTCGCCGTCGACCTGGATCCGCAGTCCGCGCTGACCTTCAGCCTCGGGTACGACGCGGCCGCGCTGTCACCGACCATGCAGGACGTGCTCGGTCGAGGCGCCCCGCTCGAACGCGCGATCAGGCAGCACGCCGAGACCGATGTCGCGGTCGCCAACGGCGATCTCGCGGGGGCGGAGATCACGCTTGCCGGGCGCGCCGGACGGGAGCTGCGTCTGCGACGCGCCCTCGATCCGCTCCGCGAGACCTATGACGTGGTGCTGATCGACTGCCCGCCGTCGCTCGGTGTGCTCACGCTGAACGGCCTCACCGCGGCCGACCGCCTGATCGTGCCGGTCCAGTGCGAGACGCTGGCACACCGCGGCGTGGCGCAGTTGCTCGAGACCGTCGCCGACGTCCAACAGCTGACGAACCCCGGCCTGCGCGTCGTCGGGTTCGTCGCCACGATGTTCGACAGCCGGACGCGCCATGCGGCCGCGGTCGTCGCCGACCTGCCCGCGCGCTACGACCTGCCGATGATCGGTGTCCCGGTCCGCGCCAGCGTGCGCTTCGCCGAGGCGCCGCACGCCGGCCAGTCGATCCTGCGGTACGCCGGCAGGGTTCCCGGCGCAGCCGCCTACCGCGTGATCGCGGCCGAGCTCGCCGGCATCCCGGTCGACGACGATCTGCGCGCCGCCGCGGAAGGCGTCCGGCGCTGACCGGTCGTGCCAGCCACGCGGTGGCGCGCCGGGGCGACGCCGGAGCGATCGAGGGCTACGGAAGGTGCGTGATCCGCAGCGGGCGGTGGAGCGCGGGACGCCCGTCACCGCGCGTGTGGTCCGCTCGCGACGTCGGCCCCTCCATCTGCGGTGCCTCCTCGCGCTCCTCCGCGGGACGGCGGGCGTCGGGTCGCCCGGAGCGCCGCCGCCCGCGGCTGGAGCGGCGCCGGCGGCCACGTGAGCGGCGCGGGCTCCTGCCGTCCCGTGCGGGCTGGTCGCTCGGCGAATCCTCGGCGGTCGGCGTCGCCGACGTCGCGGCGACGTCGTCGTCGGGCGTGTTCGCGGTACGGGTGGGCGCGGCGGTCGCGGCGATGACGTCGTCGGGCGTGTTCGCGGTACGGGTGGGCGCGGCGGTCGCGGTGATGACGTCGTCGGGCGTGTTCGCGGTACGGGTGGGCGCGGCGCCCGTCGCCTGCCCGCGCTGACTGCCGTCACCGGTCGTCTCCTCGCCGGTCACGTCGCCGGCGGTGACGGCGACGCGGTCCTTGGCGTCGTGGTGGTGCTTGCCCGCACCAGTCTCCGGCTTCGCCGTGGTCGATGCCGTGGCGCTCGACGACGTCTGCGTCCTGCGTCGCTGCCGACGCTGTCGCGTGCGTGGCCGTGGCTCGGGACGTGACGCCGGGCCCGACGATGCCTTGTCGGCCCGCCGGCCACCGTCACCCCGGCCGGCCCGTGACGATCCGCGTGGCGCATCGTCGCCCGAGCCGGTGTCGTCGCGCCGCCGACGGTCACGGCCGGTCCGCTCGGCGGCGGGCTGTCGCCCGGCCACCTCGGCGGGGCCGAACAGGTCGTCCAGCATCGGCGTCGTGGACAGCACCTCGTGGGTCGGCTGGTCGATGTCGAGCGCCTTCTTGATCATGTCGAGCCGTGCCAGCTCGTTCCAGACGGCCAGGGTCACGGCGATGCCGGCCGCACCTGCCCGGCCGGTGCGGCCGATGCGGTGCAGGTACATCCGCTCGTCGTCGGGGCAGTCGTAGTTGATGACGTGCGTGACCTCGTCGATGTCGAGGCCACGCGCGGCGACCTCCGTCGCGCACAGCACGTCGATGCGGCCCTTGCGGAACTTCGCCAACGCACGCTCGCGCGCCTCTTGGCGGAGGTCGGAGTGGATGACCCCGGCGTCGATGCCACGGTCGCGCAGCTCCGAGGCAAGCACGTCGGCCATCCGCTTGGTGCGGGTGAAGATCAGCGTCCGACCCCGCCCCGGTGCGGCGAGGATCCTGGCCACGACCGCCGGCTTGTCGAGCCGGTGGCAGGCGAAGAAGTGCTGGCGTGTCTCCGGAGCCACGTGCTGTTGCTGCTCGACCTCGGTCCGCATGAACGTCGGCTTGTCCATGTAGCGTCGTGCCAGCTTGACGACCTCCGACGGCATCGTGGCACTGAACAGCAGCGTCTGCCGTTGCGTCGGGCAGCGCTCGATCAACTGCTCGACATCTGGCAGGAAACCCATGTCGAGCATCTCGTCGGCCTCGTCGAGCACCAGCGCCGTGCAGCGTGACAGGTCCAGCAGCCGCCGCCGGCACAGGTCGAGCAGGCGCCCCGGCGTGCCGACCACGATCGGGGCGCCCGCGGCGATCGCCTCGGACTGCGGGTCGATCGCACGACCGCCGTACGCGGCGACGACCTTGACGCCGCGGGTCGCGCCGGCCATCGTCAGATCGTCGTGGACCTGCAGGCACAGCTCGCGCGTGGGCACGACCACGAGCGCCTGCGTGTGGTCGGCCTGCGGGTCGAGGCGCTGGACGAGTGGGATGCCGAACGCCAGGGTCTTGCCGGTGCCGGTGCGCGCCTGGCCGATCAGGTCGGCGCCCGCCAGCGCCATCGGCAGTGAGAGCTCCTGGATGGGGAACGGCGAGACGATGTCGGCGTCGGCCAGGGCCCGGACGACGGCGTCGTCGACGCCGAGGTCCTGGAACGTACGTACGTCAGTGGTCACGAGGTCACATGTCCTCTCGGTGGCGATGGCGCCGACCGCGGATGGCTGCACAGGATGGGTCACGCGGTGGCGCCAGGCGGCGGTGATGCACGCCGGGCCCGGGCGGACCGTCGTGGTGGTTCGGGCGCGCGCGACCGGTGATCGGTCGCGGGTCGCCCCACGACGTTGCCAGGGTAGCAACCGCTGGCGCTGCGCGGCGTCTGACGGCGACGTGGCATGGTGGGGTGTCGGCGGTTCGCCGGATCATCTCTGCGACGGTCCGCAAGAAACCGACGTCGACGAGGAGCCGGACCATCGCGCAGCTCGACCTCGAGGACGCGTCCGCGCTGATCGTGGGCGCGACCGGCGGCCTCGGTTCGCGGATCGCCCGGCTGCTCGCCGAGCGGGGCGCGCGCCTGACCCTCGTGGGGCGCACCGCCGACCGGGTCGACGCGCTCGACGTTCCGGGTGAGAAGCTGACGCTCGACCTGCGGTTCCCGTCCAACGTCGGCCGGGCGGTCGAGGCCGCCGTCGCTGCCGGGGGCGGGCTCGACGTGGTCGTCAACGCCGCGGGTGTGGTCGCGTTCGGTCCCGTCGCCGAACTGTCGGTCGACACGGTCGAGGAGTTGTTCCTGCTCAACACCTTCATGCCGATGGTCCTCGCGAAGGCGGCGCTCGCGCACCTCCGCGAGGGTGGCGTGATCGTGAACGTGTCGGCCGTCGTCGCCGAGCGGGCGATGCCGGGCATGGCCGCGTACTCGGCGAGCAAGGCCGCGTTGACCAGCTTCGATGCCGCGCTGGCGCGAGAGGCGCGCCGCGCCCGGGTGCGCGTCATCGACGTCCGTCCGCCGCACACCGAGACCGGCCTGGCGGGTCACCCGGTCGCCGGGGACGCCCCGTCGCTGCCCGACGGGCTGGATCCTGACGCGGTGGCCGAGCGCATCGTCGACGCCATCGCCGACGGCGCGACCGAACTGGCCAGCGACGCGTTCTGAGCGGTGCGCGCGGTCCCGTCGTGACGGCGGTCACACCGCGCGGCGTCAGTCGGTGGCCTCGGGCCGCGGGCCGAACGATCCGAGTCCGCGCCACGCGAGCTGCGCCGCGAGCCGGGCTGCCTCGTCCCGGTCGACGTCGTAGTGCTCCGACCACCAGCGGGCACCGTCCGCGGCGAGGCCGCGCAGCGCCGCCGCGAGGAACAGGGCACTCGCCCGGTCGAGCCCGGCGTCGGCTGAGATCAGCTCAGCGACCGTCTCGGTGACCCGCCGGTGTGCGGCACTGACCTCGTCGTGGACCTCGTCGTCGGAGCGCTCGGCCGAGAACACCAGTCGGAAGCGCGGATCGTCCACGAACGCGAAGTACGCCGCCGTGGCGCCCTCCACCCGTGCGCGGTTGTCGGTCGTGCCCTCCAGCGCGGCACGGACGTGGCTCTCCATCTCGCTCACCGCGTCGCGGACGAGGGCGAGGTAGAGGTCGCGCTTGGACGGAAAGTGCTGGTAGAGCACTGGCTTGCTGACACCGGCGGCATCGGCCAGCTGCTCCATCGACACGCCGTGGTAGCCGGCGTCGGCGAACATCCGACCGGCGATGCCTTCGAGCTGGGCGCGCCGCGCGTCGGCGCTGAGACGGGTAGCCATGACGTGCCCAGCTTACGGTTCCGGTCAGGGCCGGGGCCGGATGCGCCGCGCGCGCTGAGGGGCGTGGGTGCCACGAGGCCGACATGACCGGAACCGACGCCGGGCGTGCGCTCCGGTGCCGGGCGATCAAGAGTCGTCGAGGGTGCCCGACAGCAACCCGATCAGCTCGTCCTGCAGCGCTCCGAGGTGCCACAGCACGATCTCTGCGGGTTCGGCCGTCCGGGGGTCTGTGCTCCAGTCGCTCTCGGTCCTGATGCCCACCACCTGGGCGAGCACGAGCCGCAGGTCGTGCAGCACCCCGAGCCACGCCTGCACCTGGTCCAGATCGAGGTCGACGACCCAATTGCGTCCGCGGCTGCGGCCCTGGTCGAGGCTGGTCACGACGACGTCGAGCGCCTCTCGCCGCTGATCGACCAGGTCGTCGCCGACCAGCCGGCGGAACTCGTCCTCGCGCTCCGGGTCCTCGTAGGCCGCTGGGAACAGTCGCGCCCGCAGGTGCTCGACCTCGGCTTCGCCGTTGACGACCGCCAGCAGCTGCGGGAGCAACGACGTGAGCACCGCGCGCTCGGCGGCGGGGAGGCGCAACTGCACGTGGTCGGCCGAGGTCCAGCGGAAGCGACGCATGTCCGTTCGCGGTCAGTCGCGCTGCAGTGTGGCCTGCAGGCCGTGCGCGTGCAGGCGGTGGACGTCGAGCTCGCTCTTCTCACGAGGCCCGCTGGCGACCACGGCGCGTCCTTCGTTGTGCACCTGCAGCATCAGTCGGGTGGCGGTCGGTTCGTCGTAGCCGAAGAGCTTGCGCAGCACGAACACCACGTGCGACATCAACGTGACCGGGTCGTTCCACACGATCACGTTCCACGGCAGGTCGCGTTCGTCGCGGTCGTCCGGCACCTCGGTCCGGTCCGGCACGATCACGGGCGCGGTGCTCAGATCCACGTCTGCAGCCTACAGTGGCGCACGGGGTGCGTCGGCTCCCGGTGGTGCGCCGCGGCGTTGCGGGTGCTCTGCGTCGAGGCGCGCCGCCGTGTGCGATGGCCCCGGGACGCGGGGCGCCGGCCACGGCGACCACGGTCCCGGCGGCGCCCCGGATGGGTCCGGCGAACGGCATCGACGATCGATGGAAGGCACGCAGGTGGTGGAGCGACTCTGGGAGCCCGCGCGGGCGTTCAGCCGCGCGCTGGTCGTGGTGGCGCACCCCGACGATGCCGAGTTCGGGGCGGCCGGCACGATCGCGCGCTGGGTGGCGATGGGCACGGACGTGCGGTACGTGGTGGTGACCGATGGCGCGAGTGGGTCCGCCGACCCCGAGATGACGGTTGAACGCCTGGCCGAGCTGCGCGAGGCGGAGCAGCGGGCGGCGTGCGCGTCGCTGGGGGTCACGTCGGTCGAGTTCCTCGGCCACCGCGACGGTTACCTCGAGCCGACCATACCGCTGCGTCGCGAGGTGGCGGCCGCGATCCGCCGCCACCGCCCCGAGGCCGTCGTGACGCTGGACCCCAGCACCCGGTGGTCACCGCAGGGCTACATCAACCACCCGGACCACCGCGCGGTGGGTGACCTCGTCCTGCACTCGGTCAATCCGGCGGCGTCGACCCGGCTGTGGGACCCGTCACTGCTCGACGACGGGCTCGAGCCGTGGGACATCGCTGAGCTGTGGATGATGAGCTTCTCGACCGGCGATCTGCTGGTCGACATCACCGAGACGTTCGACGACAAGATCGCGGCGCTGCGCGAGCACGCGACCCAGCTGAACGGTTGGGACCCCGAGCCGTGGATGCGGCAGATGAACGGCGCGTTGGGCGCGCACGTCGACCGCCCGCTGTGCGAGGGCTTCACCGTCCTGAAGATGCGGGTCCTCGACGAGACAGGATCGGACGCCGTCCGCGACAAGCCGCCGACCAACCCCCGCCCGACCCGCGACTGACCCCCCGGTCGTTCGCCCCCGACCATGGTGGTCGCCGTTCGGAGGGGCGGTTGTCCTTTCGCCCCGTATCCGCGTGATTCGACAACCACCCCGGTGCCGGGACGACCACCCTGCGCTGGGACGACCGCCGTCGTCAATGGCAGGGTGGTTGTCTCTTCGCCCCGTATCCGCGTGATTCGACAACCACCCCGGTGCCGGGACGACCGCCCCGCGCTGGGACGACCACCCCGCTGCCGGGACGACCACCCCGCCTTGGGACGACCGCCCGCGTTGGGACGACGGCCGACCGGTTCAACCGGCGCCGGTCACGACGGGCGGTTGGGGAGATCGGTCAGCAAGCACGTGCGTGGGTCGACATCGGTGCGGCGGCCCTGGTACGTGGGCGCCCGCAGGCGCAACCCTTCGGTGACCTCGCCGTACTCCACACGGCAGACCAGTTCGGGGCGCACCCAGTGGGCGTCGGCGGGGAGATCCGCATCGTCGGCGAACGGACGCTCCTCGGTGGCCAGTACCGAGAGGCGCTCGGCCAACGTCGTGCGCTCCGCGCCGGTCACGCCGGACCCGACGCGGGCGATCCAGCGGAACGTCGGACCGTCCCACAACCCGACCAGCAGGCTGTAGGGCTCCGATCCACCGGGCGTATCCGACTTGGGCAGCCAACCCCCGATGACGGCGTCGACGTGGTGGCGCACCTTGATCTTGACCCAGTCGGTGCTGCGCTGGCCGGGCCGGTAGGGCGCGTCGGCGCGTTTGCCGAGCACCCCCTCCAGGCGCGCGTGCCGCGCCGCCTCGAAGACGGCGGTGCCGCTCGACCCCAGCACCTCACTGCGTCGGACGGGGCCACCCGGCACGAGCACGTCGTCGAGCCGCGCGAGCCGCTGCGCGGTACCAAGGCCTGTGAGGTCCTCGCCGTCGACCTCCAGCAGGTCGAACGCCATGTAGCTGACGGGGATCTCGTCAGCCATGCGTCGCGCCATGTGCTCGTCGCGGACGTTCATGCGGCGTTGCAGGCGCTCGAAGGACGGTCGGCCCTCACGGTCGAACGCGACGATCTCCCCGTCCAGCACCGCCGTCCAGGCGAGCACGCGCTCCCACACGCCGGCCAGTTCGGGATAGGTGACGGCGACCTCGTTGCCGCGCCGGGTGCGCAGGCGGGTCCCGAACGGGCGACCCAGGCCGGGTCTGGTGACCGTGGCGATGGCACGGACGCCGTCCCACTTGATCTCGAAGCCCCACGCCTCGTCGTCGAACGGCTCGTCGCGCGTCGCCGCCAGCATCGGGGCGTATGTCCGCGGCGGGGCCGGCACGTCGACGCCGTCATCCACGCGCGTCACCAGCCACTGCGACGCGTCGCCGCTGCGCGGCCGGAACAGGTGCCACGCGCCCCGGTGCCTGCGTCCGTGCAGACGGAACGTCACCTTGTCGTTGGTCCACTCGCGCACGTCGTAGTCGCCGGTGTCCCAGATGCGCATCGATCCCGCGCCATACTCGCCCGCGGGGATCTCACCCGAGAAGTCCAGGTAGCGCAGCGGGTGATCCTCGGTTTGCACGGCGAGGTGGCGCTCGCCGCGCACCAGTGGCAGACCCTTTGGCAGCGCCCACGATCGCAGCGTCCCGCCCCGCTCCAGCCGTAGGTCGTGGTGCAGTCGCGACGCCAGGTGGTGCTGGATCACGAACCGTGGACCGGGATCGGCGCCGCCCGCGGTGTCGTCACGCGGGGCGTCCTGGCCGCCGGCCGCGGTGTCGTCACGCGGGGCATCCTCGGCGCCGCCCGCGGTGTCGTCACGCGGGGCATCTTGGCCGCCGGTGTCGTCACGCGCGGCGTCCTCGCCACCGGCCGGGTCGCCGGCCGCCGTCCCATCGCCCGTCGGGTCGCCGCCGCTCGGCTCGGGTGTGCGCGCGAAGTCGCGGATCGCCACGTAGCGGTCGAGATCGCCGGGCTCCTCGGTTACGGGCCGATCGCCGTCGTCAGCGGACGACGCGATCCTGTGGTGTGGCTCCACCGGCCCGGGCTCGGGCAGGCCCAACGCCGCCATCGCCGGGGCCAGGCGCTGGCCGCCAGCCAGCACGGGCGCGAACAGCGCGCTGCGCGCGACGAGCTCCGGCCCGAACGTCGCGATCGTGAAGTCCGTGGGCACCACGTCGCCGGCGACCTCGTCCCACGTCAGCGGCGTCGCGACCGGCGCCGCGGGTTCGGGGCGCAGGCTCCACGTGGCCGCGATGTTACGGCCCTCGGTGTTCATGTTGTGATCGAGGAAGACCTTGCCGTCGCGTCGGCCGATGTCCCACGCCATGGTCGTGCGCCGGGGATCGGCCTGGTTGATCAGCGCGCAGCAGCGTTCGACGAACGCGCGCACGTCGCCGTAGGCATGGACGGCATCGATCGGCACGTAGACCTGCATGCCGGTCGCGCCGGACGTGCGCGGGTAGCTGCGGAGGCCCAACTGGTCGAGCACGGCCCGCACGTGCAGCGCGACGTCACGCACGGCCACGAAGTCGACGCCGAACGGGTCGAGGTCGAAGAACGCGTAGTCGGGAGCGCCCAGCGACTCGACCCGGCTGTGCCACGGGTGCAGCTCGATGCAGCCGAGGTTGGCCAGCCACGCGAGGCTGGCGCGATCAGTCGGGACGACGTAGTCGATGCGCGCGCCCGAACGGATCGCCTCCACCGGCGCGGTCGTGATCCACCCGGGCGTGTGCGACGGTGCCTGCTTGGCGTAGAAGAAGTCGCCGAACGCGCCGTCGGGCATGCGCTTCATCGTCAGCGGCCGCTGTCTCACATACGGCAGCACATCGTCGGCGACGGTCAGGTAGTACGCGACCACGTCGCCCTTGGTGTACCCCTCCCGGGGCCAGAAGATCTTGTCGAGGTTCGTCAGGCGCACCGTGTGTCCATCGAGCTCGACCGACCAGGCGTCACGGTGCCGCTCGATCGACGGCACCCCCTCCCATGGCAGGGCGAAGATCCCGGCCACTACCGGCGGCACCCGGATGGAGATTTCGATCGCACACATGCATTGTGACGCGCGGTGCGGACGGGGCGCACCGGTGCCACCTCGCGGCATCGGACGTATGCTCAGCGGTACCGGCGAGCCGCGGCGAAGGGGCCAGACATGCCGAGAAGCCTGTGGAAGGGCACGCTGTCATTCGGTCTCGTCACGATCCCGGTCCAGCTGTTCAGCGCCACCGAGAACCGGACGCCCAGCTTCAACCAGCTGCGCTCCTCGGACCACAGCCGGATCTCCTACAATCGCGTGGCGAAGGCCGACGGCGAAGAGGTCGCCTACGACGACATCGTCAAGGGCTACGAGTACGCGCGCGACCACTACGTCGTCTTCACCAAGGACGAGCTCGACAGCCTGCGTCCGGCGTCGAGCCGGTCGATCGAGATCGAGCAGTTCGTGCCGCTCGAGCAGATCGATCCCATCTACTTCGACCGCACCTACTACCTGGCCCCCGAGGCGTCGGGCGCGAAGGCCTACGCGCTGTTGGCGGAGGCGATGACCGATGGCGGCAGCGTCGCGGTCTGTCGCATCACGCTGCGCGACAAGGAGTACCTGGCGACGCTGCGCCTGTTGCCGGGTCGTCCCGGTGCGCACGGCGACGGCGATGGCGACGCCGACGGGCAGCCCGACGAGGAGCAGGCGACCCCCGGCCCGCTCTTCGTGCTTGAGACCATGCACTGGCCCGACGAGATCCGCGCGTTCGACCTGTCCGACGTCGACATCGACGAGATGCCCGAGCCCCGCGACAAGGAGGTCGAGATGGCCCGGCAGCTCATCGCGAGCCTGACCGAGGACTTCGACGCCTCCCAGTACCGCGACACCTACCGGGATCGGGTGCTCGAGGCGGTCGAGGCGAAGGTCGACGGTCAGGAGGTCACCGTGACCGAGGAGGCCGAGGAGGAGGCGCCGGTGGTCGACCTGATGGCGGCGTTGCGCCAGTCGGTCGAGCGTGCCGAGGAGCGCCGGCGCCAGGAGGCGTCATGACCGCGGGTGGCGTCGGCGTGAGGTCGCTGTGACGCCCGCGGGCAGCGTCTGCGGGAGGGTGCGGTCGTGACGCGCCTGCTCCTGGTCATCGTCTTCATCGTCGTCCCGCTCGTGGAGCTCGCGATCATCATCCAGGTCGGAGAGCTGATCGGCGCGGCATGGACCATCCTGCTCCTGCTGGCGGTGTCCCTGGCCGGTGCCTGGCTGGTGCGCCGCGAAGGGCTGCGGGCGTGGACGCGGTTCCGCACGGCGTTGGTGGAGGGCCGGGTGCCGGCGGACGAGGTGCTCGAGGGTGCGCTCGTGCTGTTCGGCGGAGCGCTGCTGCTGACCCCCGGCTTCGCGACCGACACGGTGGGGCTGCTGCTCATGGTCCCGCCGGTCCGCGCGCTGGCTACGGCGACGCTCAGACGCCAGCTCGGTGCGCGGTTCACGGTCACCTCGCTCGGCAGCCAGCGGCGCCCTCCCACGCAGCGACCGTACGGGGCACCGCAGCGCGGTGACGATGTCGTCGACGTCGAGGTCGTCAACATCGAACGCACGTCCGACGGTTCGCGCCAGCCCGGGCGCAACGGCGACATCCGCAGGGACGACGGCTCGACCTGAGGCACGGGGGGCCTCGCGGCGCAGGTGATCCGTGCCTCGCACCCGGTCACCACCGCCGACCTCGCGACCGTCCGTTGACGGTACGGTGGCGCACACGCCGCTGTGTCGGCCCGGCGCCGCGCGCGGGCAGGGCCGGGCGTCGGCTCCCTTCCGTGGAGGGCTGGCCTGCCCGATTCCCCGGTGACCACGACCCGGTGGCGGCACACGATCACATCCACGCCCACCCAGCTCTGGACCACAGATGACAACCTCCGCAGCATTCTTCGACCTCGACCGCACACTGATGTCGGGAAGCAGTGCGTACTACGTCGGCAAGGCCGCGTACCGCGAGGGCCTGCGGCCGTGGCACCGGCTGCTGTCCGACGCGACCAGCACGCTGATCTTCCGGGCGTTCGGCGCGTCCGACGAGAAGTCCGGGGCCGTCCGCGACGCGATCCTCGAGAGCGTCGCGGGCAAGGATGCGGCCGATCTGCACCGCATGGCGCCCGGCGTCATCGAGGAGATCCTCCCACTGATCCGCCCCGAGGCGCAGGCCCTGCTGGACATGCACGAAGCCGCGGGACGCGACGTGTACATCGTGTCCGCCAGCCCCGTCGAGATCGTCGGCGAGCTGGCCCGGTCCCTGGGCATCGAGGGCGGCCTGGGGACGGTCAGCGAGATCGCCGACGGCGTCTACTCCGGCCGCCTCGACGGTCCCTTCCTCTACGGCGAGGGCAAGGCGATCAAGATCCGTGAGCTGGCCGAGCAGCGCGGATACGACCTGCAGGCCTGCTACGCGTACAGCGACTCGGGCAGCGACCTGCCGATGATGCAACTGGTCGGCAACCCCGTCGCCGTCAACCCCGACCGCGCGCTGCAGGCGGTCGCGCACCGCCGCGGCTGGCCGGTCGTCGAGTTCAACGTCACCAGCAGGCGTCGCCGTCGGACAGCGCTGTCGGGTGGCCTCGGGGTGATCGCAGGTGCCGCGGGATACATGGCGGGCCGGTTGGCCACCGAGCGGCAGGTCCGCCGCCTGCTCGACGAGACCACGACCCACAGATGGCGTCGGCGTGGTTGATCTGGCGGTCTCATCGCCGTACCTGCACGTCCTCGACGCGCAGCGCGCCGCGCTGGTCGCTGCGCTCGCACCGGTGGTCACGACCGACGACATCGCCGCGGCGCGACGCCGAAGCGCCCGGATGTCGGTGCGCCTGGACGCGAGTCCGCTGACCGACGACACGGCGGACGCCGTCGACGCGTCCGGCCACCCGGCGGCGGATGCGTCGGGGCCGGCGTCCCGTGGGCTGTCGCAGGCGACATCGAGGCCGCGCGCCGACGCGCCGATCAGTGGCACGGCGTCGGATGCGCGGCACCGGGGACCGCGCGGCGGCCAGACCTTCGGAGCACGACGTGGCGGTGCCGGCTGGGCGGCCGCACTGCGCCTCGACGGCGTGCCCACGCAGGACATCGCGGCCGTCGAGTACCGCGGGATGCTCGCGGCGCAGGTAGCTGAAGCGACGATGGCGGAGACGTTCCTGGAGGCGCCGGTCCACACGCTGGTGCAGGCGGCGCGGGTGGTGACCGGTGGCCTGGTCGACCCGGACCGCGTCGGCGCGTTGCGTCTCACCAGTCGCGCGGTGCACGATGGCGCGCAGGGACGCGTGATCTTCCAGGCACCGCCGCCCGAGCGCCTGCGCGACCTGCTCGCCGACCTCGACACCTGGGTGCGGACCGAGGGGCGGTCCGTGCCACCGCTCGCGCTGGCCGGGGTGGTGCACGGACGTCTGCTGCACTGGCGACCCTTCGAGGCGGGCAACGGACGCGTTGCGCGGCTGGCCTCGCGCCTGGCGCTCCGGGCGAGCGGCGGCGACCCCTGGGGCCTGGCCGTGCCCGAGGATCGCTACCTCGCCGATCAACTCCGCTACGCGACGGAGGTCGCGGCGACCATCCGACGTGGCAGCGATCTGCGGCCGTGGAACGAGTGGACCGGCGAAGCGGTCGTGGTCAGCCTCGAGCGCGCGGCCCGCGATCGTGCCCTGGCGCCACCGGCGCCGGACGCGCGCGCGGTGAGCGTGTGCCGCGCCCTCGATCCGGGTGACACGATGACGGTCCTCGAGTTGGCCGCGTCCACTGACATGGACCGTGACGACGCGCTGGTCCAGGCCAACCTGCTGTGCTGGGCAGGTTTGCTCTCCCGCGACCCGGGCACACACGGACTCAGGTATGTGCGAGCGGCGCGCGACGTGTCCGATGGGGCAGGGGATCCCACCCGAACTAGTGGCATTATCCCGCCGTAGTTGCAAGCTCCGATCGTGATAGGCGATAATCTACGATCGTGATAGGAGCCGGTACACGGGGTAGGGCTCCGTGGCCAGGCGTCAGAGCCCTCAAGAGGAGAGCAATCGTGACCAAGCTTCGTAAGCACGCGGCAGCCATCGCCCTCGTTGGCATGCTCGCCCTGTTCGGTACCGCCTGCGCGTCGGACGACGGTGGCGGCGAGGGCGGCGAGAGCGAAGCGGCTTCTTCGGAGGCGGCGAGCTAGCCCGTACCGGCACACGCTCCGCATCGCGGAGCATAAGGTTTCGTCCGGTGGAGCCGGACGCCGCATGATCGGCGTGATGGCTCCGCTCGACGGCAAGTCAGAACAGGCCCCCGGCCGAAACGGCGGGGGCTTGTCCCATCCCTGGGAACGCACCGACGCGAGCGGGGGCGACACCGTGTCGCCCCCCCGCGACGTCGAATTGGTTGCCTGCCGACGATCCGGACGGGCGTGGCGACGTGGTTACGGGCGCAACGCGTCGATCAGCCGCGCGCGCAGGGCGGACAGCTCGTCGCTGCGGCGGACCTCCCGCCGGTGGCCGTCCTGTCCCAGGTCGGCCACCCCGTCGCGGCACCGCCGGGCGATCTGCGCGATCGACTCCCGCTCACGGCAGCGTTCGCCACGACGGAGCACCGGCTCGAGCAGCACCCGCCCGTCGTGGTCCTCGTGGTCGAGACCGACGATGTCGCCGGTCCGCGTGCGCCAGACCTGCTTGCGCCCCGGATCGGAGGTCTTGGCGGGTGAACCCGACAGCTTCAGGGTCGGCCGGCCATCGACCTCCGCAACCTTGTAAACGCCGGAGAACGACGGGTCCGAGCGCGCCGTGACCATCGCGGTGCCGACGCCGTAGGCATCGATCGGCGCACCCGCCGCTTCGAGCTCGGCGATCGCCGGGGCGTCCAGGTCCCCCGACGCGATGATGTCGACGTCGTGGAACCCCGCGTCGTCGAGTTGTGCGCGCGCACCCCGCGACAGCTCGTCGAGATCGCCGGAGTCCAACCGGATGCCGCGCAGCGGGTGACCACGCTCGGCGAGTTCCTCGGCGACCGTGATCGCGTTGGGTACACCCAGTGCGAGGGTGTCGTAGGTGTCGACGAGCAGCACACACTGGGAGGGGAACGTCTGGGCGTAGGCGCGGAACGCGTCGAGCTCGTTGGTGAACGACATGATCCACGAGTGGGCCTGCGTGCCCGAGACCTGCAGTTCGTACCGTCGCGCGGCCGCGACGTTGGACGTGCCGGTGCAGCCTCCGACGATCGCGGCCCGACTGGCGGTCAGCGCGCCGTCGGGTCCGTGGGCGCGGCGCGCCCCGAACTCCAGCACGGGCTTGCCGCGCGCCGCGCGCACGACCGCCAGCGCGTGGCTTGCGACCAGTGACGCGTAGGCCACGCGGTTGATCAGCAGGGTTTCGACCCACTGGGCCTGCAGCAGCGGACCGGTCACGCGCAGCAGCGGCTCGTTGCCGAACACCGGCGTGCCTTCGCGGATGGCCAGCACGTCGCAGGCGAAGCGCTCGCCACGGAGACGGTTCAGGAACGCGGCCGGCAGCTGCCCGAGGCCCTCCAGGTAGGCCAGCTGGTCGTCGTCGAACGCGAGGCCGTCGAGCTCGTCGATGACCTGTTCGCAGCCGGCGAGCACGACCTGGTCGATCCCCCCGGGTGGGTGGCGGAAGAACAGGTCGAAGGTTGCGGTCGCGTCCGCTATGCCGGCATCGACGTAGCCGGCCATCATCGTCAGCTCGTAGAAGTCGGTGAACAGCGCACTGCCGCCAGCCGCGCCGGCGTCGTGGGGCGCGTTCACGTCGCCGCACCGTCGTCGGCGTCGCCAGCGGCGGCGGGCGCCAGCAGTCCGAGCAGTTCGCTGCCGTACCGCCGCACCTTGGTGGAGCCCAGCCCGTGGACCGAGAGCAGCTCGGCGGCCGAGGTCGGACGCGTGGCCGCCAGCTCGGTCAACGTCCGGTCGTTGAACACCACGTAGGGCGGTACGGCGTCGCGCCGTGCACGCTCCAGGCGCCACGCGCGCAGCGCCCCGACGAGGCGATCGTCGGCGGCCGACGACACGCGCTGCCGCCGGCCCGCGCGCCGCCGCTGCCCGATGTCGGCGAGGAACCGCGAGGGCCGTCGCTTGACGAGCTTGCCCGACCAGCCGGGACGCTGCTGCGCCCACGACAGCCACAGGTGCCGTCGCGCGCGGGTCATGCCGACGTACAGCAGGCGGCGTTCCTCGGCGATGTCCGCGTCGGTGACCGCGTACGAGATCGGCACCATGCCCTCCTCGAGCCCCACCAGACAGACCGCATCGAACTCGCTGCCCTTCGCCTTGTGCAGCGTCAGCAGGGTGATCGCCGGTTTCGTGGGGTGCGCACCACCGGACGCCCGCGCCCGCTGCCCGAGCTCGACGACGACGCCCGCCAGGTCGATGTCCGGCCGTTCGTCGACGATGCGGGTCACCAGCTCGTGGAGCGCGGACATGTTGCGCCACCGTTGGCGGGCCGCCTGGCCGCTCGGTTCCCGTCGCGGGTGCCAGCTGAACCGTTCGCGGAGGACCTGTTCGACCACCCGCTCCGGTCGGCGGTCACGCGCCGGACGGGAGTTCCCCGGTGGCGGGCCGGCCGCGCCGGTGGCGGGCGGACGGTCGACCGCCGCGCGGAAGGCCTGGACGGCCTGGCGGATCTCGGGACGGTCGAAGAAGCTGCGGTCGCCGTGCACACGGGCCGGCACGCCGGCCCGCTCGAACGCCTCCTCCCACGCCTGGGTCTGACTGTTCGTACGGACGCACACCGCGATCTCGTCGTGCGACACGCCCTCGTCGATGCGATCGCGGATCCAGTCGAGCGTGCGCGCCCGTTCGGCGGTGTCGTCGTCGAACGCCATCAGCGCCGGGCCGGGCCCGTCATCGATCTGCGCCCGCAGCTGCTTGGCGTCCGGTCGATCGGCGCGCAGCAGCCGGTTGGCGGCGTCGAGCACCTGGGCGGTCGAGCGGTAGTTGTCGGTCAGGGTGATCACGGTCGCGTCCGGGAACGACGCCCGGAAGTCCACGAGGTACTCGGACGTCGCGCCCGAGAAGCTGTAGATCGTCTGATCGGGATCGCCCACGACGCACAGGTCGTCGCGGTCGCCCAGCCACAGACGCAGCAGGCGCCACTGTGCCGGGTTGACGTCCTGGAACTCGTCGACCGTGAAGAACCGGTAGCGGTTGCGGACCTCGGAGGCGATCGCGTGGTCGTCCATGAGGTCGGCGGCGACCGACAGCATGTCGTCGAAGTCGATCAGGTCGCGGTCGTCCTTGAGCGCCTCGTAGCGCGCGTAGACCGCCGCCATCTGCGACGCGGGCAGCGGGGCGTCGCGGGTGCGGGCGGCCTGCTCGTAGCCCTCGGGGGTGATCAACCGCGCCTTGGCCCACTCGATCTCGGCGGCGAGGTCCGAGGCCTCGACGTTCGCCGATCGTGCGAACGGCAGGAGCAGCCCGACCTTGCGGTCGAGGACCTGGGGGAGGGTGCGGTCGTGGACCCGTGACCAGAAGTAGCGGATCTGGGCGTACGCCGCGGCGTGGAAGGTCGTCGCGCGCACGTGCCCGGCGATCCCCAGGCTCCGAAGACGGGCCTTCAGCTCGCCGGCGGCACGCTCCGTGAACGTCAGTGCGAGCACCTGGTCCGGGCGCGCGACGCCACTGTGGATCTGGTTGGCGATCCGATGCGTGATCGTGCGCGTCTTGCCGGATCCGGCGCCCGCGATGATGCACACGGCGCCCCGTGTCGCGGAGACGGCCGTCGCCTGGTCAGGTGACAGACCGGCCGCCGGATCGTCGTCGGACCGTGCGGATGCATGGTGGTCGTCGATGGCAGGCATGTCCTGCGCAGCCTAGAGGTTCAGACTGTCGGGTCGCCGCTTCCGGCGCGCTCGAGCTGTGCATCCAGCGCGTCCGGACTGGTCACCGGCCGGTCGCAGGCGAAGTGGTGGCAGACGTACGCGGTGGCCACACCGTCGCGCAGGTCCCGATGGGCGAGGACAGCGGGAGATGACGATCCTCGCTCACCGACGGCGAGCACGGCGCCGGGGTGCCAGCGCCGCCGGTACACCGCGACGAGCGCGTCGCGCCGTGACGACGGAGGGCCGACCACGGCGACCTCGGTCGAACCCGCCAGGCGGCGTTCCATCGCGCCGAGCAGCGCGCCGAACGCCAGCGGCATCCGGGTCGCGGCGCCGGCGAGCGTCCGCAGGGTGTCGTCCGCGGCGTCCAGATGCGCCGGATCCCCGGTGAGCCCCGCGAGGCGCAGGTGCACGTCGGCCATGACGCTGCTGGCGGCCGGAGTGGCGTTGTCGAGCAGCTCCCGGGGCCGGGCGACCAGTTCCTCGCCGTCGACCGGTGTCGTGAAGTACGTGCCATCGGCGTCGCGGAACCGCTCGTCGGCGTCGGCGGCCAGGCGCTGCGCCCATTCCAGCCAGCCCGGATCGTGCGACGCCTCGTACAGGTCGAGCATGGCCGCGGCCACGTAGGTCGTGTCCTCGGCGAATCCGGCGATTCCCGCCCCGTGGTCGGGCGTCCACCGGTGCCACAACCGTCGCTCGTCGTCGACCATCCGCGACGTCACGAAGCGTGCCGTCCGTTCGGCCGCCGCGATCCACTCTGGGCGGCCGAACACGGCACCCGCCATCGCGAGTGCACCGAACGTGAGTCCGTTCCAGCTGGCCAGCACCTTGTCGTCACGCGCGGGCGCGACCCTGTCACGGCGCACCGCGAGGAGCCGGTCCAGGACCTGCCGGCGGTCGCCGGGGTCGACGTCGGCGGTGACACCGGGCGCCTCGTGGATCACGGACGTGCCATCGGGGATGTGGCCGTGCGGGTCGTTGATGTTGCCCCGCGGCGTCACGCCCCAGCGTGCCGCCCACGCCTCCGCGTCGACCCCGGCCTCCCCGAGCGCCGCGGTGAACGCGTCGTGGCTCCAGACGTAGTACTTGCCCTCCTGGCCCTCCGAGTCCGCGTCGAACGCGCACGCGAATCCCCCTGCCGGATGGGCCATGTCGTCGAGCAGCCAGCCGATGGTCTCCTCGACGACGCGGCCATGGCGGGCGTCGCCGGAGACCTGCGCGGCGTGGGTGTAGGTCCGCAACAGCAGCGCGTTGTCGTACAGCATCTTCTCGAAGTGCGGGATGCGCCACCGGCGGTCGGTGGCGTACCGGGCGAACCCGCCGCCGACGTGGTCGTAGATGCCACCGCGCGCCATGGCGTCGAGCGTGTGCGTCGCGGCCTCCAGCGACGGGGCGTGGCCCGTTCGCTGCCCGTGTGCGAGCAGGAAGTCGAGCACCATCGCGTGCGGGAACTTCGGCGCGGGTCCGAACCCACCCTCGTGGCGGTCCCACGACCCGACGATCGCCTCCGCCGCAGCGCGGGTCGTTCCGTCCTCCACGCCGCCCGCGACGGCAGGGCTCGCCGACACCGCACGGAGCCGCTCGCTCAGCTCGTGCCCGTGGACGTCCACACGATCGCGCTGGTCACGCCACAGCTCGGCGATGGACGTCAGCACCCGAATGAACCCCGGCACGCCACCCCGGTCGTCGCGCGGCCAGTAGGTGCCGCCGAAGAACGGGCGGCCGTCGGGCGTCAGGAACACGCTCATCGGCCAGCCGCCGCGCCCGGTGAGGGCCTGCACGGCGTTCATGTACACCGCATCGATGTCGGGCCGCTCCTCGCGGTCGACCTTGATCGAGACGAAGGTCCGGTTGAGGATGCCGGCGACCTGCGGGTCCTCGAAGGACTCGTGCGCCATCACGTGGCACCAGTGGCACGCCGAGTAGCCGACCGACAGGAAGACCGGCCGGTCCTCGGCCCGGGCGCGGGCGAAGGCCTCCTCGCCCCACTCGTACCAGTCGACGGGGTTGTCCGCGTGCTGACGCAGGTACGGGCTCGCGGCGTCTGCGAGGCGGTTCATCGCTCGGTGCGCTCCGTGTCGGTCGCCCGCGGCAGTGCATCCGGATCCGTGGTCAGCGCGACCAGACGGCGCAGGGCCACATCGGCGAGCGGTCGGTACGCCCGCAGCAGCACGGTGCCGACGGAGGCAGGCAGCGGACCGTGAACGGCCATCCGGACGCGCACGCCGGCAGCGTCGTCGACCAGTTCATGCGTCGCGATCATCTGGTGGCCCAGCGGGAGGTGGACGAGGAAGTCCCAGCGTCGTGGTGGGTCCACCAGCGTGATCAGCGCAGTGACCGTGGCGGGCCCGTGCCCGTCGATGCGCACCCGGTCGCCGGTGCGCAGCGCGGATCCACCTTGGGTGACGTCGGCCCTGGACCCGGCTCCGCGCCCGGTGCCGCCGGGGTCCCCCTCCGGGCGGAGCTCCGGCTCCGCACGACGGATGTGCGGCGCCCACGCCGGCCACAGCTCCGGTGTCGACAGCAGCCTCCACAGCGCGTCGGGATGGGCGGCCCCGGCCGGAACGCGCACGGCGACAGTCGCTCTCGCCGTGGGCGAGCCCGCCCTGTCGCCGTTGCCGCTCATGAGGCCATGCTAGGGGTGCGACCGCATCGTGCGCCGACGGTCGAGCGACCGCCCTCGGCGTGACCGGCGGTCCCGGGTATGGGCCTCCACCTCAGGTCGAGCGTTGCGTGGATCGAACACATGTTCGATACTGGCGGCGATGAGGCGGACACTCGCGGATCTGCAGCGGCCGGACACCGGGACGCACACGCAGCTGCCGCTGGCACTCCGCGACGCCCGGCGGGTGACCACGCCCGAGTTCGCGGGCATCACGTTCCTGGAGGTCGAGGCACGGTCCGCTCTCAACGCCGTGCGCGGCATGCCGTTCAAGTGGAGCATCAACCCCTACCGGGGCTGCTCACACGCATGCACGTACTGCGTGGCGGGCGACACGCCCGTCCTGCGGATCGACGGCACGACCACGCCGATACGGGACCTGCGGGTCGGCGACCGTCTATGGGGCACCCGCCGCGAGGGGCGGATCCGCCGCTTCGTGCCGACGGTCGTGCGCGACCACTGGTCGGTGGTCAGGGCCGCCCACCGCGTATGGCTCGCGGACGGGTCGGCACTCGTCACGAGCGCCGACCACCGCCTGCTCACCCACCGGGGATGGCGGCACGTGGCGGCCTCACCCCACGGCGGGCACTGGCGTCCCCAGCTCGTGGTCGCCGACTGGCTGACAGGTCCGCGCGGCGCCGTCCGCGACGGCCTCCCGCTCGAGCTGGCCACGCGGGTCGCGCGCGTCGAGCCGCTCGGCGGAGACCTCGAGCTGTACGACATGACGACCGACACCGGTGACTTCGTGGCCGGGGGCGTGGTCCACCACAACTGCTTCGCCCGCCCGACCCACCGCTATCTCAACCTGTCACCGGGGATCGACTTCGAGCGCACGATCGTCGTCAAGACCAACGTCGTCGACGTGCTCCGGTCCGAGCTGGCACGTGCCGGCTGGCGTGGTGAGCAGGTCGCCCTGGGTACCAACACCGATCCCTACCAGCGGTGCGAGGGCCGGTACCGTCTGATGCCCGGCATCATCATGGCCCTGGCCGAGACGGCGACGCCCCTGTCGATCCTGACGAAGGGAACGCTGATCACGCGCGACATCGCGCAGCTCGCTGCCGCGGTGGAACGGGTGGAAGTGACGGCCGCGCTGACCGTCGGCATGCTGGACGAGGCGGCGTGGCGCGAGACGGAGCCGGGCACGCCGCACCCGCGGGCGCGCCTGGAGGCGGTCGCGGCGCTCAACGCGGCCGGCGTCCCGACCGGTGTGATGCTGGCGCCGATCATGCCGGGCATCAACGACGACGCCGAGCAGCTCGCGGAGATCTGCGATGCGGCAGCCGCGGCCGGTGCGACGCACATCACGCCGATCGTCCTCCATCTGCGCACCGGGGTCCGGGAGCTGTTCATGCCCTGGCTGCGACGCACGCGGCCCGAGCTGGTCGACCGGTACGAGGCGCTGTACCGCAGCGGCACCGCGGCCGCGAACTACCGGGACGAGGTCGGTGCGTTCGTCCGCGCGCGCCGTGACGCGGCCTGGCGACGGTACGGTCGGCCACATCCACGCGCCACGCGCGACGCCGGTGCGGGGGACGCGCGGGGCGAGCGTGGCGGATCGGCGGGCCGGACCGACGACGTCGTGCGCGCGCACGCGGCACAGCAGCTGCTCCTGCTGTGAAGCGGACCACCGTGGCAGCAGCCTGCGTGCGACGTCCGATCCGGCATCCACGCGGCGTGGGCGTGCTGTGCGTGATCGCGGGGCGACAGCTGGTAGACAATCAGGCGCGTCTGATCCGGTTGCCCTGTCCCAGCGCTGGGCAGGCTGCTGGTCGGATTGCGTCATCGCCGGGAGAGAGACGTGCATGGGACGCGACATCGACAAGACCGAGTTCAGCCGGGAGGACCGGATCCGGTACCGCAACAAGGTCAAGTCGAACCTCGCCGCACTCGAGCAGCTCGTGCGCGAGGGGCGGTTCGAGACGGGCAGACGGCTGTGCGGCGTCGAGTGTGAGGTGTACATCACCGATCAGCGGGGGGACCCCGCGGCGATCAACGCCAAGCTGCTCGAGAAGCTGGCGTCGGACGAGTTCCAGACCGAGCTGGCGCAGTTCAACATCGAGTTCGGCAACCAGCCGCGGCGACTGACCGACCACGTGTTCCACACGATGGAGGTCGAGCTGCGTCGCAGCCTCAACCACGCGCACGCCATGGCCGAGCACCTCGATGCGCGGGTGGTCATCATCGGCATCCTGCCGACGCTGACCGACTTCGACATCACCGAGCAGAACCTGTCGGCGAACCCGCGGTACAAGGCGCTCAACGACATGATCCTGGCCCAACGTGGCGAGGACATCCACATCCGGATCGAGGGTGACGACACCTTCGAGACGATGACCGACTCTATCCTGTTCGAGGCGGCGTGCACCTCGGTGCAGCTGCACCTGCAGGTCGACCCGAAGGACTTCGCGCTGTACTGGAACACGGCACAGGCACTCTCGGGACCACTCGTCGCCGTCGGTGCCAACTCGCCGTTCCTGCTCGGCAAGCAGTTGCACCACGAGACGCGCATCGCGTTGTTCGAGCAGGCGATCGACACCAGGACGGAGGAGCTCGCACAGCAGGGCGTGCGTCCGCGCGTGTGGTTCGGTGAGCGCTGGCTCAACGAGGGCCTGTTCGAGCTGTTCGACGAGAACGTGCGGTACTTCCCCTCGCTGCTGCCGCTGTGCGACGCCGAGGACCCGCACCAGATGATCGCGGACGGCAAGGCTCCTCACCTGCCCGAACTGACCCTGCACAACGGCACGATCTGGCGGTGGAACCGACCGGTCTACGAGGTCAAACGCGGCCGCCCGCACATGCGCGTGGAGAATCGTGTGCTGCCCGCCGGTCCGAGCGTGCCCGACATCGTGGCCAACGCCGCGTTCTACTACGGGCTGCTGCACGGGTTGGCGTCGCAGGACCACAGGATCTGGACGCGGATGAGCTTCGACGCGGCGCGCGACAACTTCTTCGCCGCCGCCCGCGACGGTCTGACCGCGGAGCTGTACTGGCCGGGGGCCGGTGCCCACGTGCCCGTGACCGAGCTGATCGTCCGGCACCTGTTGAGCATCGCGGAGGACGGCCTGCGGGAGTGGCAGGTCAACGACAGCGACATCGACTACTACCTCGGCATCATCGAGGAGCGCGTGCTGTCGGGCCAGAACGGCGCGACGTGGCAGATCGCCGCATGGCGCCGGCTGCGTGAAGGTGGGCTGGACGATCACCAGGCGTTCCGCGAGCTCGTCAGCCACTACCATTCGCGTTCGTTCGCGGGCTTGCCGGTCCACACCTGGTCGCTGCCGTAACCCACGTCCGGTCGGGCGAATGGGCGCCCGGTTGCCGTCAGTGTCCGGAGCTCAGCGTTCGACGCCGGCGAACAGCGACTCCTCGGGTATGGGGCTGTCCACGCGCGTGTCGGCGAGCTCGAACTCGTCCCAGGGATAGGTGCCGCGCATGATCCCGTCGGGCAGCGCGAACCAACGGCCCTGCGGATCGATCTGCGTGGCATGCGCCAGCAGCGCCTGCTTGGCCGTCGCCATGTGATCGCCGACATCGATGCGGGTCGTCGTGCGGTCGACGTGGTCGGGGTCCCACCGCGACAGCCACTCACCGAACGGCGACTCGATGTGGTGCGCCAGGCACGCCTCGTGCAACGCGACCAGCCGCCGCTTGGTGAACACCCCCGTGTAGTAGAGCTTGGACACCTCGTGTGGTGACCCGGCGTCCGGGAACCGGTCGCCGTCCGCGGCCGCCTCGTACGCCGCCACCGCCACGTCGTGGCAGCGGATGTGGTCGGGGTGCGGATAGCCGCCGCCATCGGGGTACGTCACCAGGACGTCGGGCCGTTCGGCGCGGACGAGCGCGACCAGGCGAGCGACCACCTCGTCGACGTCGACGTTGAAGAAGGCGTCGTCGGCCAACCGGCTTCCGTCGCCATCGAAGTCCTCGACGTAGCCGGAGTCGCGGTAGTCGAACGACCAGTGGTCGGTGACGCCGATGATCTCCAGCGCGCGGGCCAGTTCCTCGCGGCGGATGTCGATCATCCGCTCCTTGACCCCAGGCTTGTCCATCGCCGGGTTGAGGATGTCCCCGGCGCCTCCGTCGGTCAGCGTGACGACCGAGACGCGGTGACCCTCCTTGGCGTACCGGGCCATCGTGGCGGCACCCTTGGAGGACTCGTCATCGGGGTGTGCGTGGACGAACATCGCGTGCATCTGGCGCATGCGGCAACCCTAGACGACTCCCGCCTGACGGGCCGGCGTCGCCCCCGTCAGTCCGGCTGCTCGGTCGCGGCCCACCGCTCGGCGGCGTTGCTCCAGCTCTCACGCCAGCGGTCGGCCCGGCGGGCCATGGCCGGATCGTCGGCCAGCGCAGCGATCGCGGCACGCAGTTCCGCCACGACGGCTACGACGTCGGCGCGCGCGCCCTGCACGCGCAACACGCACTCGCGGCCCGGGTACGAGCCGATCCTGACGTCCGGTCGGCGGCGCTCCAGGGCGTCGAGCAGCGGCGTGAGCACGGACTCGGGATAGGGGTGGGTCAGCTCGACCGTGTGCACCGGCGACCCGAACGCCGCGAGCAGTGTCTCCTCCAGGCGCCCTATGAGCTCGCGGAACTGACCCGGCACGCCAGGCAGGGCGATCAGGGCGACGCCACCGTCGCCGGGTCCACCGTCGAGATCGATGCGCGCCGACGGTGGGCCTGGTTCGACCACCGGTCGCGCCCCGCGCGGGATGCGCGCGAGCTTGGCCAGCGTCGCGCGCTGCACCTCGTCGACCTCGTCGCCGGCGTCGCGCAGCCGCCGGATGATGCGATCGACCATCGCCCGCAACGCCGGGTCCTCGACCAGGTCGACCGCGAGGTGGTCTGCGATCGACGCCATCGTCCGGTCGTCGGGTGTCGTGCCGACACCGCCGGAGGTGAACACGACCCGCGGACGTGTCCGACCCAGCTCGGCGGTCAGCGCCTCGTCGATCGCGTCCCGCTCGTCGGGGACGACCGAGATGCGGTCGAGCGGGACGCCCAGGGTGTGCAGCCGACCGGCCAGCCACCCCGCGTTGGCGTCGCGTACGAAGCCGTCGAGGATCTCGTCGCCGATCACGATGATCGAGGCGCGCAGCGTCGCGCTCACCGCGTCGGGCGCCCGGTGGCTCGCGCTCCCTGAGGGCGCCTCGGAGGATCGCCTGCCATGACGCGAGGATAGCGGCGTCGACCACTACGATGCCCACCATCGTCCAGCACCCGAGCCGAGGCACCGAGATCCGATGTACACCAGCGCCGAGGATGCGCGATCCGATCTGTTCCTGTCCGCCGCCGTGTATGTGCTCGGCGACGAGGTGCTGCAGATCGTTCGCGGCCTGCTGCGGATCGATCTGATCCCGGGTGTCACGCCGGTGCTCGAGCTCGTCGTCCCGGTCGCCACGACCGTGCTCGTGCCGGTCCTGCTGATGCGCTACCGCAGAGAGACGTTCGGCCAGTACGGCTACGGGGCCGGACTGCCGCCGAACTTCGGCGTCGGGCTGCTGCTGGCGCTGCCCATCGTGATCGCCAGCGTCATCACCGGTGTGGTCGTCGCCGGTGACCCGCTGGCGGGCCTGGGGGTGTCGGCCGTGCTGTTCGGCGCGCCCCTGGCGCTGGCGGTCCGGCTGCTGAGCTGGATCGGCGTCGGCTTCCTGGCCGTGTACGTCACGGTCAAGGCGCGGGACGCGTTCCGCAGCGACTACCGCACGGTCCGCGAAGTGACGATCTCACTCGGACGCATCCTGGGCATGGTCGCCGCCGGCGCCGTGTCGGTCGCGCTGCTGTTCACCCGGCCGGGTGCGGCGGGGCTCGACTTCGCCCAGCTGTTCGCCGTCATCGTGCTGCTGCCGGTCGGTGTCGCGCTCGCCGTGGTGATGGTGACCCAGACCCTGCGCGGCCCGTCGGCGACCAGCCGGGCGACCATGCTCACGCCGGTGGTGCTGCTCGCGCTCGGGCCGTTCCAGCTGTCCTTCAGCCTCGGTGAGGTGGCGCTGACCGTGAGCCGTGCGGCGGCGTACGCGGGCGTCGGCCTGATCATCGCGGCGCTGCAGGAGTCACGTCGCTCGGCCGTCGCGAGCCTGGGACTCACGCTGGCGATCGCGCTGCTGAGCACGCTGTGAGGTCCCGCTGACGCGCGCGTACGCCGGGGCTGAGCCGGCCGGGTGCGGGTAGCGGCGGCCGGCGTCGGCGCTAGCATCCTCCGCACGGCACCCCCTGTGACCGTTCCTCCATGCCTTCCACGTCGTGACGAGGTGCAGCCGTGGCCGAGTACCAGTTCGTGATGAAGGGCCTGACGAAGGTCGTTCCCCCCAACAAGGAGATCCTGTCCAACATCTGGCTGTCGTTCTTCCCTGGCGCCAAGATCGGCGTGCTCGGTCCGAACGGCGCGGGCAAGTCGACGCTGCTCAAGATCATGGCGGGCGTCGACACCGAGTTCGAGGGCGAGGCGTGGCCGGCGACCGGAGTGTCGGTCGGCTACCTGCCGCAGGAGCCCCAGCTGGATCCGACCACGGACGTCCGCGGCAACGTGACGGCCGGCCTGGCCGGGCAGGCGCGGCTACTCGAACGCTTCAACGAGCTGTCGGCGAAGATGGCCGAACCGCTGGACGACGCGGAGATGGCGAAGGTCTACGACGAGTTCGCCGAGGTGTCGGACGCCATCGAGGCGGCGGGTGCGTGGGACATGGACCGCACGCTCGACATCGCGATGGACGCGCTGCGGGTGCCGCCCGGCGACGCCGAGGTCACGACGCTGTCCGGTGGTGAGCGCCGTCGCGTCGCGCTGTGCCGCCTGCTGCTGTCGCGCCCGGACCTCCTGCTGCTCGACGAGCCGACCAATCACCTCGACGCCGAGAGCGTGGCCTGGCTCGAGCGCCACCTCGACGAGTACGCGGGCACCGTGGTCGCTGTCACCCACGACCGCTACTTCCTGGACAACGTGGCCGGCTGGATCCTCGAGCTCGACCGCGGCAAGGGGCTGCCGTTCCAGGGCAACTACTCGTCATGGCTGGAGCAGAAGCAGGCGCGTCTGGCGCAGGAGGAGCGCGAGGAGTCGGCGCTCCAGCGCACGCTGGCCCGCGAGCTCGAGTGGGTACGGGCGGCGCCGCGTGCCCGGCAGGCCAAGTCGAAGGCGCGGCTCACCTCGTACGAGGCGCTGCTCGCCCAGTCTCCGGCGGAGCGCCTGGGCAAGGCCGAGCTCGTCATCCCCAACGGCGCCCGTCTGGGGGACGTCGTCGTGGACGCCGACGGCGTCCGCAAGGGCTTCGGTGACCGGCTGCTGGTCGACGACATGACCTTCTCGCTGCCGCCGGGCGGCATCGTCGGCGTCATCGGTCCCAACGGCGCGGGCAAGACGACCCTGTTCCGCATGATCGTCGGCGAGGAGACTCCCGACGCGGGCACCCTGCGGGTCGGTGACACGGTCGAGCTGTCCTACGTCGACCAGAGCCGCGACGCGCTCGATGCGGACGGGACCGTCTTCGAAGAGATCAGTGACGGTCGCGACACGCTGGAGATCGGCGGGCGCGAGATCGCGGCCCGCTCCTACGTCGCGCAGTTCAACTTCAAGGGGCCCGACCAGCAGAAGAAGGTCGGCACCTGCTCGGGCGGCGAGCGCAACCGCATCCACATGGCCAAGCTGCTGCGTCGCGGCGGCAACCTGCTGCTGCTCGACGAGCCCACCAACGATCTGGACGTCGACACGCTGCGGTCGCTGGAGGACGCACTGCTCGCCTTCGCGGGCTGCGCCGTGATCATCAGCCACGACCGCTGGTTCCTCGACCGCATCGCCACCCACATCCTGGCGTTCGAGGGCGACAGCGAGGCCACCTGGTTCACCGGCACGTACTCCGAGTACGAGCAGGACCGCCGGGCGCGGCTCGGCGCCGACGCCGCCCAGCCGCACCGCATCGCCTACAAGCCCCTGACCCGCGGCTGAACCCCGCGGGCCTCCGCCGCCTGAGCGAGCCGATCCGGACACGACGCCACCGGCGACGGTGGCCGTGCTGTCCGGATCAGGTCGGTCGTGGTCGCGCCGTCGCCGACGTCATCCCGCCGCCGGCGTGGCTCCGCCGTGTCACATCTGCTCGGGCGCGGTGATGCCCAGCAGCCCCAGGCCCAGCGCAAGCGTCCGCGCCGTCAGGTCGCAAAGGACCAGGCGGCTGTCTCGCACCCGCCCCTCGGACCGCAATACCGCGCAGTTCTCGTAGAAGCCGGTGAACGCCGTCGCGAGGCCGTACAGGTAGGTCGCGAGCCGGTGGAACTCCATCGTCTCGACGACCTCGTCGATGACGCCCGGCAGCGACAGCAGCTCGATCGCGAGCGCCCGTTCCTCAGGCGCCGCGACCACGACCTCGGCCACATCGGTGGACGCCGGCCGGCCCAGCTTCCGGAAGATCGACCGGATGCGGGCGTTGGCGTACTGGAGGTAGGGCGCGGTGTTGCCCTCGAACGCCAGCATCCGGTCGTAGTCGAAGACATAGTCCTTCACCCGGTCGGTCGACAGGTCGGCGTACTTGACCGCGCCGACGCCGGTCGCCTCCGCGACGGTCGCCCGGGTCGCATCGTCCATGTCGGGGTTCTTGGCGGCCACGACGTCGGCGGCGCGGGCGACGGCCTCGTCGAGGAGGTCGATCAGCTTGATCGACGCGCCGGCGCGCGTCCGCAGGATCTTGCCGTCCGAACCGAGGATCGCGCCGTGCCCGACGTGCTCCGCGCGGGCCGGCGGCGTCAGCCACCCGGCGTCGCGCGCAGTGGCGAAGACCATCTCGAGGTGCTGGCGCTGGGGCAGTCCGACAACGTACAGCAGGCGCGTGGCGCCCTGGTCGTAGATGCGCTCGCGGATGGTGGCCAGGTCGGTCGCCGCGTACCCGAACCCCCCGTCGCGCTTCTGCACGATGAGCGGCAGCGGTTCGCCGTTGCGGTTGTGGAACCCGCCGGGGAACACGCACCGCGCCGCGTCGTTGACCCGCAGCAGGTCGAGCTTGTCGAGCTCGTCGACGATCGCCTGCAGCTGATCGTTGTAGACGCTCTCACCGACGAAGTCATCGGCGGTCAGCCGCACACCGAGCCGGTCATAGACGGCCAGGAAGTAGGCCTGCGACTCCTCGACCAGCGTGTGCCACAGCCGCAAGGTCGCAGGATCGCCGCGCTGGAGCAGCACGACCCGCTGCCTCGACCGCTCCTGGAAGACCTGGTCGGCCTCGAACTTCCGCCGTGCCGCCCGGTAGAAGCCGTTGAGGTCGCCGACCGACAACTTGTGCGCCGCCTCGGCCTCGCCGATGTCGAGCAGGTGCTCGATCAGCATCCCGAAGGGCGTGCCCCAGTCGCCGATGTGGTTCTCGCGGACCACCGTGTGACCGACCCATTCGAGCAGGCGCACCGCGGCGTCGCCGATGATCGTCGACCGCAGGTGACCGACGTGCATCTCCTTCGCCGCGTTCGGCGCGGAGTAGTCGATGACCACCGTCTCCGGGTGGTCGGTGACCGGCACGCCCAGGCGCTCGTCGTGGCTGATGGCGGCCAGCATCCGACCCAGGGCGCCCGCCGACAGGGTCAGGTTGATGAAGCCCGGACCCGACACCGCGACCTCAGAGCACAGGTCGTCCAGGTCGGCCCGCTCGACGATCCGCTCGGCGATCGCGCGTGGGTTCTCCCGCAGGCGGCGCGCCAGGCCGAGCGCTCCGTCGGCCTGGAAGTCGGTGTGACGCGAACGGCGGATCACCGGATCGACGTCGGTGCCGGCGACGGCGGCGAACGCCGGCGCCAGCCGCTCCTCCAACTGCTGCGTGAGACCTGGCATGGGCCAAACCTAGCGTTGTCGGATCACGCCGTGGGTGTCGGCTGGTCGTCCAGGTCGATGCCGAGCAGCGCGGCGGATGCGCACAGCGACGCACCGTGCCCGGCGTTCGCCATGCGGTCCAGCACGTCGAGCGCCGCGGGGGTGTCCAGATCGTCGTCGAGCGCGGCAACGACCGCCTGCTCATCGGTCAGGTCCCGGCCACTCGTGGCGGCCGCCGTCCGCCAGCGGGCGAGCCGGCCGGTCGATGCCACCATCAGTTCCTCGTCGTAGCTCCAGGTCGCCCGGTAGTGGTTGGCCAACAGGTAGGTGCGGATCGCCGGGCCGGGGAAGCGGCCGAGCAGGTCGTGGGCGAACACGAGGTTGCCCAGTGACTTGCTCATCTTGACATCGTCGAGCCCGACCATGCCCGTGTGCAGCCAGAACCGCGCGAACGGGCCCTGCCCGGTCAGGTGCTCGGACTGCACGATCTCGGCCTCGTGGTGGGGGAAGACCAGGTCGTTGCCGCCCCCGTGGATGTCGATGACGCCGCCGAGGTGCTCCATCGCCATCACCGAGCACTCGATGTGCCAGCCGGGCCGGCCCGGTCCCCACGGGCTCTCCCACGTCGGTTCGCCGTCCCGGCCGGGCTGCCACAGCAGGAAGTCGAGTGCGTCGCGCTTGCCGGGCGCGTCGGGATCGCCGCCCTTCTCCGCGAACTCGGCCAGCATGCGCTCGCGATCGAGCCGGGACAGTGCGCCGAACTGCTCGGCGATCGCGATGTCGAAGTAGACGCGACCGTCGTCGAGCACGTACGCGGCGCCGCGCTCGACCAGGCCGGATACGGCGGTCACGATCGCGGGCACCGTATCGGTGGCGCGGGGCGCCACGTCGGGTTCGCGGCAGCCCAGTGCCCGGAGATCGGCGTCGAAGCGCGCCACCTCGGACTCGGCGAGCTCGAGGAAGTCGACGTCGCGCTCGCGGGCCGTCCGCAGGATGTCGTCGTCGACGTCGGTGACGTTGCGGACGTAGCGCACCACGTGACCCCGGTGCTCGAGTGCCCGGATCAGCACGTCGAACGCGACGTACGTCGCCGCGTGCCCGAGGTGTGCCGCGTCGTACGGCGTGATGCCGCAGACGTACAGGCGGATGGTGTGGCCGGCGATCAGCGTGCGTGGCCGGCCGCTGCGCGTGTCGAACAGCTTCATCGTCCACGAGCCTAGGTTCGAACGCGGACGGTCGCCGTCGGTGTTCACCCGCCGCCCGGAGCGTCGATCGGGTCCGCGCCGAGGGGCGCCTCCGGCGGCCCGATCCGATCCAGGGGCAGGTCGAGCCGCGGTGTCGTCCGGGCCCTGATCGGTGCCCAGCTGTGGCGGTGCAGGCGGCACGGACCGTGACGGTCCAGCGCCGCCACGTGCGGCGGTGACGGGTAGCCCTTGTTCGAGGAGAAGACGTAGCGGGGATACGTCGGACAGACGGCGCGCATGAGGGCGTCACGCGTGACCTTCGCCACGATCGACGCGGCCGCGATCGACGCCGACCGGGCGTCGCCGTGCACGATCAGCTCCACCGGCCGCGCGACGTCCGCGAGCATGTTCCAGTTGCCGTCGACCAGGAATGCCGCCGGACGCACCGGCAGCTTCGCCACGGCACGCGACGCCGCGAGCCGCATGGCATCGCTCATGCCCATCGCGTCGATCTCGTCGTTGCTCGCATGCCCGATGCCGATCGCCACGGCGAACGAGCCCAACCGGTCGGCGAGCTCCTCACGCCGGGCGGGGTCGAGCATCTTGGAGTCGCGCAGCTTGTACATCCGCCTGTCGCTGGGCAGGACGACCGCGGCGAACGTGACCGGTCCCGCCCAGGCCCCGCGTCCCACCTCGTCGACGCCAGCGACAAGGTCGCCGTGCTGCCACCAGCGACGTTCATGCGTCACGCCCGGCACGTCGGGCAGTCGGATCCGTCGGCCCGAAGCGGTGGTGATCACGTTGCGGCGATGCACGGCGGGCAGTCCCATCGCGGGCACTGTAGCGAATCGCGACCCGATCGACCCGCTGTGCGATCGCGAGCGGGGTGGGCTACAGGTACAGGCCGGTCGGTCCCACGTCGCGCTCGCTGGACGCGACGGCATGCACGTCGCGTTCGCGGACGATCAGGAACACGTCGCCGCGGACGTCGACCTCGATCGCGCTGTCGGGCAGGAACAGCACCATGTCGTCGACGCCGATGCTGCGCACCAGCGGTCCCACCTCGGTCACGGTGCCCCACAGTCCGCGCCGATCGGCGGTCTTGGCCGTGGCCGGGATGATGATCCCCGCCTTCGACCGCCGGTCGTCGGCGTCGGGCAGCGCGCACATGATGCGGTCGCCAGTGACCCGGACCGCGAGCTTCGCGTCGTCGTGATCAACCATGGTGCTCTTTCGCCTGGTGCGGTGCCCAAGCATGCCAGTTCACGGCGCGCCTGGCCGCGCGTCTACGCTGGGGGCATGCGAAAGACGGTGCGACTGTTCTCCACGGTGGGTCCCGCCGCACGGCTGGGCACCGCGATCGCGTCACTGCCGGTCTCGGTGCAACGTGCGCTCGCGGAGGTCGCGGAGCGGACCGACCTCGCCCTGGTCGCCGGGTCGTGGAGTGACGACGACGGCGGATGTCTCGTCGCCAACGTCGTACGCAGCACTGCGCCGTCACACAGCAGCGCCGACCGCACGCTCGACCTGCGCATGCTCGACGCCTTCCCGCAGATGTCGAGCCGTGACCTGAACCTGTTGATCGTCGCGTGGGACGAGGCGGCGGCGCAGGCGGTCGCGGCGAGCGACGACGACCTGCGGTCGTTGCTGCGCAGCGGGTTGGCGTGGGCCGGCGTCGAGCTGGTCGAGACACGACAGGCAGCGGATGTGACCGCGCCGCCGCCAGGGGGCAGTGGCGGCGGCGCGGTCGTCGGTGTGCGGGTGACCGGATCCGCCCGCTAGTTCGTCACGTCGTTGCGTTCGCCGAGCGTCACTGTGACCTCGAGGCGCTCGCCGTCGCGGACGAGGCCGAGGGTGACCTGGTCACCGGGCTGGCGGACCTGGATGCGGCTGCTCAGGCCGAGCATCGAGTCGACCGACTCGCCGTTGAGCGACACGATCACATCCTCGGCCTGCAGGCCGGCGTCGTCGGCCGCGCTGCCGGGCGTGACCTCGGCGATCACCGCGCCCTCGGGCACGCCGAATGCCTCGGCGGCCTCGGGCGACACCGGTTGGCCGGCGATGCCGAGGAAGCCGGGCCGGACCGAGCCGCCCTCGATCAGCTGATCGGCCAGCGCCGTCACGCTCGTCGACGGGATCGCGAAGCCGACGCCCGAGCTGGTCCCCGATCCCGACAGGATCGCGGTGTTGATGCCGACGATCCGACCCCGGTCGTCCACCAGCGCGCCGCCCGAATTGCCGGGGTTGATGGCGGCGTCGGTCTGGATGAGCATGCCGAGTTGTTCGTCGCCACCGATCAGCTCGCGGTCCAGGGCGCTGACCACACCGGCGGTCACGGTGGCGTCCAGGCCGAAGGGCGAGCCGATGGCCACCGCGGTGCTGCCGATCTCGGGTGCATCGGTCGCGAACGTCGCCGCCGGCAGATCGGTGTCGTCGATCTTGAGCACGGCCAGATCGCTGATCGGCGGTCCGGCGGTGCCGACGACCTCGGCGTCGCGCCGGCGTCCGTCGGCGAGCACCACCTGGACCTGCGGCGCCCCCTCGACCACGTGGTTGTTGGTCACGAGGTAGCCGTCAGAGCGGTAGATCACTGCCGAGCCGCCGCCCTGGCCGACGATGACTTGTGCCACCGACGGCAGCACCGTCCGTGCGATCTCCGGCACAGGTGACGGCGCGTCGAGCACAGCGGGCGCGTCGTCCGCGGGCGCGTCGTCTGCCTGGACGTCGGCGACCGGTTCGGGCTGCTGCTGTGGCTCGGCGGCGCGGCGTCCAGCCGGATAGGCGAGCGCCGCGGCGATGAGCGCGGTCACGACGACGAGCAGCAGCGTCGTGGGCCGGCGACGGCGCGGCGGCGGAGGCGGCGGCAGCGTGGGCGGCCGCTGGTCGGTCGGGTCCCCGGTCGACGGCCGATGCGACTCGATCGGCTGCGTGGATTCGACTGAGGTGTAGTCCGTCATAGCTATGCGGCTCCTCGCGGGCTGTCGTGACAGGTGGCGCTCCAGAGGTACAGGTCCAACGCTAGGAGGGCAGTCCCAACGCCGTAGTGTGGAGTCGCAAAGATCCGGTAAAGTCGACCGGGAGATCCGGTCGGGCCGACGCGCGCGGCGCAGGGACTGGCGAACATGGATCGAGGAACTGGACGGGCACCGTCCATTCTGTTGGTCGAGGACGACGATGGCATCGCCCGACCGCTTGTTGCGGCGCTGCGCGGCAGCGGGTACGACGTGACGCGGGTGAGCTCCGGCCAACAGGCGCTGGCCAACGCGGCCGGCGTGGACGCCGTGGTCCTCGATCTCGGGCTGCCCGACCTCGACGGCGTCGAGGTGTGCCGCAGGCTCCGTCGCCGGGCGCCGCAGGCGCGGGTGCTGATGCTCACCGCCCGCACCACCGAGGCCGACGTCGTGGTCGGTCTCGACGCCGGCGCCGACGACTACGTGACCAAGCCGTTCCGCCTCGCCGAGCTGCTGGCGCGGCTGCGGGCGCTGCTCCGCCGCGGGGCCGAGGCGATGCCCGCCGAGCGCTCGATGCTCGTCGCGCAGGACGTCCGGGTCGATCCCGCCGCCCGCCGGGCGTGGCGCGCCGACGACGAGCTGGAGCTGACCCCCAAGGAGTTCGACGTGCTGCGGCTGCTGGTCGAGCACGCGGGACGGGTCGTGTCCCGCGAGCAGTTGCTGCGCGACGTGTGGGAGACGACCTGGGGTGGCTCGTCGAAGACCGTCGACATGCACCTGTCATGGCTGCGCCGCAAGCTCGGCGACGCGGCCAGTGCGCCGCGCTACATCACGACCGTGCGCGGCATCGGGTTCCGCTTCGAGAACGACGCAGACGATCCCCCGCAGTCGGAACCCGTCGCGTGACGGGCGCCGTCGCGCCGCGCGACGACGCGGCCCCCGATCGGGTCCGGGCCTCGCGTTCGTCGTCGACCGCGGCACGTGAGGCCAGCGGCATCCGCGACCGGCTCGTCCGGTTGATGCTCGTCGCCGTGGGCGTCGCGGTGCTCCTGCTCGGACTGCCACTGGCGGTGGTCGCCCGCCAGTGGGTCTACAGCCAGGAGATCACGGCGCTGGCACAGCGCGCCGAGCAGCTCGCCGACGTGCTCGACGTCGCCGACGATCCGGCGGAGCTGACGGGCCGCGTCGGAATGGTCGCCCGCGTGCTCGACGCCCGCGTCACCGTCCTCGATCTGGGTGGTCGGGCCGTGCGTGACTCCAGCGGCGTCGCGCCGGGCACCGTGTTCGACGACCGTCCGGTCCGTGCGACACGGCCCGGCTCGCCGGCGGGTGAGCGCATCGGCAACGCCCTGGTCGTCGCTGTCGTCGCGCGGGTCAACGCCACGCCGGTGATCGTCCGCGTGGCCGCCCCGGCCGATGCGGCGGCGGCGCGCGTGAGCAGTGCCTGGCTGGTGATCGTCGTGCTGGGCGGCACGGCGTTGACCGTGGGTGCTGCGCTGGCATCGTGGCGGGCACGCCAGCTGGCCAGGCCCCTGGAGGCCGTCGCCGACTCCGCCCGCCGGCTGGGCGAGGGCGACTTCGGGGGCCACGCGGCGCGTAGCGACATCGCCGAGATCGACCGCATCGCCGCGTCGCTCGACGCGACGGCGGCCCGGCTGCGGAGCGCGCTCGAGCGCAGCGCGTCGCTGTCGGCCGACGCGTCGCACCAGCTGCGGACACCGTTGACTGCGCTGCGGCTCAACCTCGAAGCGCTGGCGGCCGAGCTCGGTACCCCGAGCGCCTCCCTGGCTGCGGCGGACGCCGAGGTCGACCGGCTCGAGGCCACACTCGACGAGTTGCTGGCGCTGGCCGACGCTGGCGTCCGTGCCTCGGTCGTCGACCTGCGGGCGCTGACGATGGAGCGGCTCGACGCGTGGCGCACGATCGCTGATGCCGCCGGACGTGCGGTGCGCGTGACCCGCACCGCTGTCCCGCTGGTGCGCGTGCGACCGGCCGCGGTCGGGCAGGCGTTGCAGGTCCTGCTCGACAACGCGCTCACTCATGGTCGTGGCGACGTGACCGTCTGGCTCGAACCCGTCCGGCGGGGCGAACGGACGTGGGTGCGGTTGTGCGTCGGCGACGAGGGGCCGGGACCGACCGTGGACGACCTCGCCGACGGGGGTGGCCGCGGGCTGCCGCTGGCACGGGCACTGATCGAGGCAGAGGGGGGCCGGCTCGTGCTCGACGGGGGTCATGACGTTCCCCCTACCGCTTCGCTGCATGAGGGGCGGGGCAACCGCGTGTGCCTCGTCGTCCCGGCTGTGGATGACGGCGGTGCCGAAGCTGTGGACGACGCCGCGACGTGAGATGCCAAACGGCCCTGTGAGACTGGCTCGCAACCCCTTCCCCTTGGGCTGCGGACCGATCATCACGAGGGCCGAATGGAACGGCAACGACAGTACGGCGCGGATGCGCGGTTCGTCAACCTGGTTATCCACAGGCCAGTCCACAGGTTGTGGATGTTCGATTCGAGGCGCTGGGCAAACCGTCAGCGGGCTGGGGACAACTTCTGTGGACAACCTGTGGATGTCTCGTTGTTCGACACCCGTTAACCGTGCTGAGCAGCGAAAACGCCGACACCTGGACGCCGCCGCGAAAAACTTCGGAAATGGCCGACGGGTGACCGGATCGAACACCGCAGCGTGAACGCCGTACGCACGGCTGGTGACGGCGTGCGCCCGCCATCCGGTGCGACCGCACCCTGCCGGGGCGGGGGCGAGCGGAGCGAGCGGGTGGGCGGGGATCTGCGTCGATGGTCGGCGCACGTTGCACACAAGCGAGCACGCGTGGGTCGCGGTCGCCGCGCCCGGTGCCGGTCAGTCCGTGCTCGGCGGGTCCTCGCGCGGATCCTCCAGCTCGACCGCCGCCATGCGCACGAGCCACCGGCTCGGATCCGAGAAGTCATCGGTCGTGGGCAGGTGGGTGGCGTCGTCCCACACGCGGTCCAGGCCCACCTGGCCCCGCGCGGCGATGACGGCGTCGCAGAAGCTGCGTGCGTCGCGGATCTGTCGTGGCACGAGGTCGAGCCCGATCAGCTGGTGCAGCGTCTGCTCGCCGGGTCCCTGTGCCGCGCGCCGGCGGCGCATTGCCTCTTCGATGCGGGTGAGTGCACCGAGGCGGGTTCCGGCCGCCGTCCGGACCGCGAGCTCGGCGTAGGCCTCCACGAACGCCACCAGTGCCTGCAGATGGCCGAGCACCCGCTGCTGGTCCGCCGTCGGCTCGACGACGAAGTCCGAGCCGCCCAGCGCGTCGGACAGCGACTCCAGGTTGGACGGGTCGAGACCGCCGGCGCCGAGCTGGTCCATCAGGCGCTCGGGATTGAACTCGGCCGCCGTGGCGAACTCGCTGATCAGTCCTGAGAGGTGCGGCTGGAGCCACGCGACGCCGGCCCACATGCGTCTGAACATCGCCTCGCGCAGGGCCAGCCAGTAGCGCATCTCGGCCGGCTCGACGTCGTAGTCGGCGGCGAACGACTCGTGGTGGTCACCCACGGTCGCGACCGTGCGCGCGTCGATCACGGGCACACCGAGGTCGTAGGCGCCCAGCAGCTGGCCGGACAGGTTGCCCGCGATCGTGCCGATCTGGACGCCGTACATCATCGCGCCCATCGCGCCGAACGATTGCCGGATCGCGTCGGCGAACCCCGGCTGACCCTCCATCCCGCGCAGCTGCTCGGGCATGCTCTGGTGCAGCGCGTGGCCCATGCCGGCCGCGAGCGGTTCGACGAGCAGGCCGAGACCGGTGTCGGTGGCCGCGGCCGTCACCCACTCGCGTGGCGACAAGGCGCGTACCGCGCCTGCGACGGCACGCAGCCCGGTGGCCTCGTCGAGCCACAGTTCGGCCACGTGCACCGCGTCGGCGAACTCGCGCTCGTCCCGGTCGGTTCGCGGCGCGCCGGAGGCGGTGACGGACGAGGCGGTCTGCAGCGCGAGATCCCAGTTGACGGGACCACCGGTCCACGACATGACCTTGGCGAGCTCACGGAACAGTGGTACCTGCTCGAACATCCGCGGATCGAAGTTGCCGCCGAATGGATCGCTCATACGGTCATGGTAGACCGCGATCGGTGGTGTGGTGGGCCGTTCGCGTCGGCCCTCCGCGCTGGAAGACGACGAGTGACAGGTGTACGACCCATGAACGTGGCATCTGCGGACCACGACGCCCGTACGGGCGTGCGTGTGGCCGTCACGGGTGTGCGCGGCGCGACGGCGGACGCGCTGCTGGCCCGCCTGGCCGCGGACCCCGACCTCGGTCGGGTCGTCGTGGTCGACCGCGAACGCCCCGCCCGCCTGCCGGCCGGTGTGCAGTTCGTGCGCGCCGATCTGCGCGATGCGCTGCTCTCCCGGCTCTTCGCAGATGTCGACGTGGTCGTCAACGCCGTCCTGGCCGACGACGTGACACGCTTCCGTCGTGACCTGCTGGCGACGTCGGTCCAGAGCACGCGTCGCGTGCTGGATGCGGCCGACGCCGCTGGGGTCGGGGCCCTGGTGCACGTGTCGTCGGCGATGGTCTACGGCGCCGCCGAGCGCAATCGCGTGCCGCTCACCGAGCAGGAGCCGTTGCGCGCCGCCGCCCGCTTCGCGGCGGTCCAGGAGGCGCTGCACGCCGAGGAGGCGGTCCGCGCCTACGCCGGCGAGCATCCACACCGTCGGGTCGTGGTGCTGCGCCCCGTGCCGGCCATCGTGCCCGACGTCGATTCGGCGGTGACGCGTCACCTGGAGAGCCCGTTCCTGCCGATGGTGCGCGGCTTCGATCCGCCAGTGCAGTTCATCGCGGTCGACGACCTGGCCACCGCCGTGCACCTGGTCGTGCGCGACGAACGGGCTCGCGGGATCTACAACGTCGCGGCCGACGGCTGGCTGACCAGCAGCGACGTGCGGCGGATCGTCGCGCGACCGGTGCTGCGGTTGCCACGCGAGACGGCGGTGGCGGTGGCGACGGCGCTGCACCGGGCGGGACTGCTGGCGGTCCCGCCGTCGGCACTGGACTACCTGATGCACCCGTGGGTCGTGGACACCTCCCGCCTGCACGCCCTGGGATGGACTCCGACGGTCTCGCAGCGCGCGATGCTGCACCAGTTCGTCACCGAGCACCGGCGATGGCTCAGCGTCGGCCGGCTGCGTGTGCGCACCAACCGCCTGATCGCCGGCATCGCGATCGGATGGAGCGTGGTCGTGAGCGGCGCGTCATGGCTGGTGTGGCGTCGGTGGAGCGCCGGTCGGCGGGACGCGTGATCCCACGGGCGCACGTTCGGTACCGTGGGGCGATGCACGTCCACAGACGACAGGCCACGTCGAACAGCCGACCGCGGGCGATCGCACCGGATCGCCCCTGGTGCGGGTGCTGTCGGACCGACACGGGGGCCGGTCGATGACGGCCAGGATCCACACGACGATCACGCGCGATCCGCTCTCGGCCGACGCCGCCCTGACCTTCGTGGCCGATCCGCGGGCCGGAGCCGAGGTCGTGTTTTCGGGAACCGTGCGCAACCACGCGGAGGGCCGTGCGGTGTCCGGGCTGACCTACGAGGCGTTCGAGGAGCATGCGGCCGTGCGGCTGGCGGAGCTCGCCGCCGACCTGGCCGACCGCTGGCCGTCGGTCCGCGCGATCTGGATGGTCCACCGCCTGGGCGCGCTCGCGATCGGCGAACCGTCGGTCGTCGTCGGCGTCTCCGCTGATCACCGCGACGCCGCGTTCGCCGCAGCGCGGCACGGCATCGACACGCTCAAGAAGACCGTGCCCATCTGGAAGCAGGAGCACTGGGCCGACGGGGGAGCGCACTGGCCGGGCACCGACTGAGCCGGGTGGTGCCGCGACCGATGCCGACGAGGGGCGTTCGTCGTCCTGCCGCGCGACGGCCGCGACGCGGGGCGATGTCGACGTCTCCGCGGGTCGCCGCCCCGCGTGCCTCTAGACTTGCGACCCCGGAGCCTGCGGACGATCGTCGACTGCGCGCGGGCACGACGCGGACGCCAACGCACAGGGCGGCGCCGCACCACAGCGAGGGCGCACCGGCGGAGGTTGGACCGTGAGTGGGACGCGGGACTTCCCGACCGCGTTCATCGGCTACGACAGAGCGCGCGTCGCCACGTTCTGCGACGACCTCGAGGATCTCGTCGAGCGGCTTCGCGCGCGCAACGACGAGCTCGAGGTGCAGCTCGAGGAGATGCGACGCGCCAAACCCATCACTGCCGATCAGGCGTTCGAGAACGTCGCGAGGGAGACGCAGCGCATCCTGCAGGCCGCCCGGGACGCGGGCGAACGGATGGTCACGGAGGCGCGCGAGCGGGCCGAGAACGAGCTGACGATGGCGCGGCGCGAGCGCGCGCAGATCGTGGGTGACGGCTACCGCGCGCGCGACGAAATGGCCGCGGAGCTGCGACAGCTCGACAAGGCACGGTCGCGGCTGATCCGCCAGCTGCACGATGCCACCACAGAGATCGAACAGCTGCGGACGGCCCTCGACCGCACCAGGTCGACGGGCCGGGACGCGAGGTCGGCCACCGGTGGCCCCCCACGCGCGCTCACCGGCACCGACCAGGCGCCGCCGCCGGCCTCCGCCGCCGGCACCGGGCTGCGGGTCGTCCCAGGCGGCGACAGGTCCCGGCCGGCGCCCCGCCCGCTGCCGTCGCGGCACGATCGGCGGGCCGACGGCGAGGCGGGCGGCGAGAGCGATCCCACGTCCGTCCGTCGCAACCTCGCCGCGTTGCATCCGATCCTGGTCGACCGCCTGAACGGCGAGCTGGCCGCCGCGCGGGACCGCATGCGTGAGCGACTGCGTGCCGGGAACGATCCGGGTGCCGACCGCGAGCACTGGAACGCGTTCGACGCCGACGTCGTCGCGGCGGCGGGTGCGTCACAGCTGCGCCGCGCGTACGAGCTCGGCGCCCGTGCCGCCACCCGCGACGCCGTTGTGCCCGAGCCCGCGACGGTGCGTGGCGATGTCGCCGAGCCGCTGGCGCGGGTGCTGGACGAGCGGATCGGCGGACCGATCCGGCGGCTGATGACCGACGGCGACCGCATGGACGACCCGCCGTGGGTCCTGGTCGAACGGATCGACGGCATCGTGTCCGACGCCGCCGCGGCTATGGTGTCACAGGTGGCCGGGATCGAGCTGTCGAGAGCGTACGAGCGCGGCAAGCTGGCCACGTGGACGAACGGCGACATCGCGGCCCGCCGCTGGGTGGTGGAGCCCCGAGGTCACGGATCTGACGAGACCTGCCGGAAGAACGCTGAGGCCGGCGCCGTCGCCATCGCCCACGCCTTCCCGTCGGGCGAGCGCACACCGCCCCGCCACGACGGATGCACGTGCACGACGGTCGTCGCCGACGAGGAGAGCGACCCCTGATGGAACTGTTGCAGGCCCTACGACAGCGATGGTGGCTCGTCGTGGGGATCCTCCTGATCCTTGCCATCGCGCTCTCCACGCGTCTCGCGACCTTCTACACCGACGTGCTGTGGTTCCGCAGCATCGGCTTCGTGCGCGTGTTCGTGACGCTGCTGACGACGCAGTTCGGGCTCGGGCTGGTGGCCGCCGTGTTCATGACGCTGCTGCTGGCCGGCAACCTGCTGCTGGCGCGACGTCTCGCCCCCCGCTACCGCATCCCGACGCCGGCGGAGGAGAGCGTCGAGCGCTACCGGGCGCTCGTCGAGCCGATCGCTCGACCGCTGCTGCTCGTGGTCGCCGTCGTCGTGGGCGTGCTGTCGGGCCTCAACGTGGCACCGCAGTGGCCGCGCTACGTCCTGTGGGCGAACGCGACCGAGTTCGGCCAGACCGATCCGCAGTTCGGGCTGGACCTCGGCTACTTCGTGTTCGTGCTGCCCTTCCACACGCTGGTCAACTCGTGGCTGTTCACGGCGCTGGTCATCACCGTCCTCATGACGGTCGTCGCGCACTACGTGTTCGGCGGCATCCGACCGCAGGCGCAGGGGCAGCGGCTCACCCCGCAGGTCAACGTGCACCTGTCGGTGCTGCTGGCGGCCCTCGTCGCCGTGCGTGCGTGGGGGTTCTGGCTCGACCGCTACATGCTCAGCTACTCGGAGCGGGGTCAGGTCACCGGCCTGTCCTACACCGACGTCAACGCGCAGCTGCTGGCGCTGCAGCTGCTGACCATCATCGCCGCCGTCTGCGTGGTGCTGTTCCTGGTCAACGTCCGCTTCCGCGGCTGGCTGCTGCCCGCCGCGGGGGTCGGGATCCTCGTCGTGGCCGCGGTCGTGCTGGCCGGCATCTATCCGGCGATCGTCCAGCGCCTGCAGGTCGACCCCCAGGAGCTGCCGCGCGAGCGGCAGTACATCGAGCGCAACCTCGAGCTCACCCGCTTCGGGTTCGGCATCGAGCTCGACGATGTCGACTTCGAGGACTTTGCGGCGAACGATGTGCTGTCGGACCAGGCGATCGCCGACAACCGGACGACCCTGCAGTCGATCCGGCTGTGGGACCCTGCCACGCTGCAGAACACCTACCAGCAGCTGCAGGAGCTGCGCACCTACTACGACTTCCGCGACGTCGACGTCGACCGCTACGTCTTCGACGGTGAGCAGCAGCAGGTGATGCTCAGCGTGCGGGAGGTCGCCACCAGCGACCTGCCGGCGCAGGCCCGCACATGGCAGAACGAGGCACTCGTCTACACGCACGGCTACGGCGTGGTGTCGAGCGCCGTCAGCACCCGCCGGCGCGACGGACAACCGGTCTTCTTCGTCAAGGACATCCCACCGACGGGCGTGCCCGAGCTCGAGCTCGACAACCCGCGGGTGTACATCGGCGAGAACCCGCCTGCGTACTCGATCGTGGGAGCCGCCGAGGACGAGCTGGACTTCGACCTCGGGCAGGGCCAGCCGGTGGAGCGCTTCCGCTACGACGGCGCGGATGGCGTCGAGGTCGGATCGCCCCTGCGTCGCCTCGCGTTCGCACTGCGCTTCGCCGAGCCGAACATCCTGCTGTCCAGCCTGATCACCGACGAGTCGAGGATCATGTACAGGCGGCAGCTGCGCGAGCGGGTGCAGGACGTCGTGCCCTACCTCAAGCTCGACCACGACCCGTATCCGGTGGCGGTCGACGGGCGTGTCAAGTGGATCGTCGACGCGTACACGACCACCGAGTGGCTGCCGTACTCGGAGCGCACGAACCTGGCAGAGGCGACCATCGCCGAGCAGCAGCAGTTGGCCGCCGTGACCGACGAGAACGGCCAGGTGACGTTCGAGGAGCAGTCCGTGCCGACGCCGGGCCTGACCGGCACGGCCAACTACATCCGCAACCCCGTCAAGGCGGTGGTCGACGCGTACGACGGCACCGTGAAGCTCTACATCGTCGACGCCGAGGACCCCATCATCCAGGCGTGGCGCAAGGTGTTCCCCGACAGCTTCACCGACGCCGCCGAGGCCCCCGAGGAGCTGGTGTCACACTTCCGCTACCCGGAGGACATGTTCCGCGTCCAGTCGACGATGTTCGAGACGTACCACATCCGCGGGCCCGACGCCTTCTACAACAAGGACGACGCCTGGGAGATCCCGGCCGACGCGCAGTTCCAGGCGAACCAGCCCGAGGCGACCACTCCGCGGGCGATGCGACCGTACTACCTGCTGATGCGCCTGCCGGGGGAGGAGACCGAGGAGTTCGCGCTGATCCAGCCGTTCGCGCCCGAGCAGCGCGACAACCTGATCGGGTGGCTGGCCGGCCGGAGCGACGGCGAGGCGTACGGCCAGCTCAAGGCCTACCGCATGCCACCGACCAAGACGGTGTTCGGGCCCGAGCAGATCCAGGCCCGCATCAACCAGGACGATGCGATCAGCCAGCAGATCACCTTGTGGAACGAGTCCGGCTCGCGGGTGCGGTACGGCAACCTGCTGGTGATCCCGGTCGAGGACTCGCTGTTGTACGCGCAGCCGCTGTTCCTGCGGGCCGATCGGTCGGAGATCCCGGAACTGCGCCGCACCGTGCTGGTCTTCGGCGACCAGGTCGTGATGGAGGACACGCTGCAGGCGGCGCTCGAGGCGCTGTTCGGCTCGGCGGCGCCCGGCGTGGAGCTGCCGGAGGGCGCCGAGCAGCCTGTGGCCGGCGACGCCGGTGACACGGGCGACACCGGCGGCGAGGAGCAGCCGGCGACGCCGGGCCCGGGCGACGTGAGCGATCCGGCGGTCGCCGCGGCGCTGGAGCGCGCGCTCGACGCGTTCGACGCGGCGGACCGGGCGTTGGCGGAGGGAGACCTGGGCGAGTACCAGGAGCAGACCCGCCTCGCCGAGGAGGCGCTGCGTGAGGTCGAGAGCCTGCTCGGCCAGTCAGCGGCGACCGGGAACCTCAGCGACGAACCCGCCGAGACGTCCACCGAACCCTGACGGGGTCCGCCGCGCTGACGCCGGACGCGCGTCGCGTTGCGGGAGACCTCCGACGCTGCTAGGTTTCTGGCCGCGAGGTGGAGCAGTTCGGTAGCTCGCCGGGCTCATAACCCGGAGGTCGCAGGTTCAAATCCTGCCCTCGCAACCACGTTCGAAGGCCCCGCCAATGGCGGGGCCTTTCGCACGCACAGCCGTCGCAGGCACCACGGCCACGCGCCGCCGGGGAGCGCGCCGGCCCGGACATGGCGGCTCCCCGTCCGCGGGATGGTGGGATCAGACGTCGTCGCGCATGCGCACCGGGTCCAGGCCGACCCGTTCGCACCACTCGCGGTAGGCGATGGGTGAGATCTCACTCGGCTTGATCTCGCTCCGCCCGCCCCAGAACACGTTGGTGTAGAGCACCGGAATGCCCGCCTCGGTCAGGTGATCGTCGATCGCGGCCTTGTGTGCCATGACCTGGTCCTTGTCGGTCCCGTGCGACACGCCCATGATGTTGACGTCACCGAACTCGGAACCGCCCTCCCGCCAGTAGGCGTGGGTCATGCAGTGGTGGCGCCCCACCTCGCGGCCGGCGTCGAGCTCCATGCCCTCGGGCACCCGCCAGTGGAACAGCGCGTTGTAGCGGGTGACGCGCGTGCCGTCGCGGTGCTGCTTGTAGTGCTCGAGGAACGTCGAGAACCGGCCGATCACCCGGCGCTCGTTCAGGCTGTCGGCGACGGTGCAGAAATCCTCGATGGTCTCGCCCGCCTCTGCGGCGCGGGGAACCCAGATGTCGTCGCGCAGCTCATGGGGCTCGAACTCGCGCTTGAGTGCCATCAGCACACGCCACTCGCGATCGGTCAGGTCGACGATCTTCGTGTCGAGCACCCGGCCGGGCTCGGGCGTGCGGTCGCCAGGCTCGATGGTGCGACGCCGGACGTGGCCGACGCCCAGCGCGAACAGCCTGCGTGCCGGCAGCAGCTTGAAGGCATCTGCCCCGACCTGGTCCACCAGGTACCGGCAGTGGGCCTGCATGCTGTACGGCCGTGGAACCTTGAGCGTCGTCCACAACCGGTACCGGCTGCCCGGCGTCTCACGATCGGTCGTGCGCAGCACGACGTGGCCGGAGAACGGGTCGTGGGTGAACATGAAGTCGAACGCAGCGCGCAGCCGGTCGGTCGGCACGCTCCACGCGACCAGCGCGCCGGGCGCCAGGCTCGTCGACAGCAGCGTCTGTCGGACGCGCCGGATCGTGCCGGCCTCGAGCATCGCGCGCACGCGTTCGACGACCGTGTCGACCGCGATCCCGGAGGCGTCGGCGATCGCGCGCATCGGATAGCGTCGGAAGCCGGTGATCCGGTCCTCGGACACCGCCAGGATGCGGGCGTTGACGGGATCGTCGACGTGGGATGGGATCGTCGCTGTTGGCATGCCCGCGAGTGTAGGTCGCCACCGCCGACGCTCAGCGGCCGGGGCCGGCCGGCGGATGTGGTCCTCGGTGGTCGCGGTCGGCCGGCCGGCGTGGCCGGTCCTCAGCCGCGTCCGGTGAGCACGAGCATGTCGACGCCAAGTGGCGCCGGGTCGTCGCCGATCCGCGCCACGGCCGCGTCCCGGATCGCCCGGCGCTCGACATCGCCCAGGCCCGACAGGAACGCAGCGTGCTGCGCCATCCCCAACCGCCAGTCCGCCAGCGCCCGCGGATCGTCGAGGCCGGTGTCGACCCGCACGTCGACGACGTCGGGGGCACCGATGCCGGCGACCGCGGCCAGCCGCAGCAGTGCCTCGGGCGTACCGACCCGGGGCTCCGTCGTGGCCTTCAGATGCGCGTACCACCCGGGCCGCTCGTACCCGTGCTCGCTCAGCACCTGTTCGACTGCATGCCACGCGTCGTGCGAGGAGGCCGCACCGGGAAACGAGCTGAAGACGATCGCCCCGCCGTCACGGGTGACGCGCACGGCGTCGGTCAGCATCCGGCCCGGGTCGGTGACGTGGGACAGCGAGCAGTTGCCGGCCACGACGTCGAAGGTGCCGTCGCGGAACGGCAGTGCGCGGCCGTCGGCGCCGACCGCGTGTCGGCCCCTGCGGCCGTCGTGGCCGTCGCGCGCGAGCATCCGGACCGCCACGTCGGCGTCTATGCACCCCGCACCGCGGGCGCGGGCCTCGGCCCCCAGCACGCCGGTGCCGGCGCCGACGTCCAGCACGGTCGCGCCGGCCAACGGCACCGGACACCGGTCGAGCAGCGCAGCTGCCAGGCGCCTGTACACCCGGTGCGGTCCGGCCGCCCACGCCGCGGCAGCCTGCTCGTAGGCGGTGCGCGTGTCACGCTCGAGATCGCTCACGGGCGCGATCCTCCCACGCGGTTCCCGGCGCATCAACGAGTCGCTGGCGCACTCGCCGACACGACCGCGACGGTCACCGCGGCGGATCCACGGCCAGCGCGTCGAGCACGCGGTCGAACAGATCGTGGGCCGCAACGCGGGCCCGGTCGGCGTTGCGGCGCGTCTCGTCGGACAGGCGGTCAGCGTCGACCCCTGTCGCCCGGAGCTTGTCGGCGCCCGACGCGATCCAGCCGTCGATGATCCCGGGGGTCACCTCGGGATGGAACTGCACACCCAGCGCCCGACCCCGCAGCCACGCCTGCACGCCGGACCGCGATCGGGCGAGCACGCTCGCGCCGTCGGGCGGTCGCAGCGCGTCGAAGTGCCACTCCAGCCAGGGCCCGGCCGCGATCAGCCCGGGTGCGCTCGTGTCGATGGTCCGCCAGCCCACCTCCGGCTCGTCCGCCCGGAACACCTGACCGCCGAGTGCACGCGCGAGCGCCTGCGCGCCGAAGCAGACGCCGAAGACCGGCGTGCCGACCTGTTCGGCTTCGCGGAGCAGGTCGAGCTCGGCCGCCAGCCACGGAACCGCGTCGTCGTACGCGGCGTCGGCGGACCCCAGGGGCACGATCAGATCGTGCACGTCTGGTGCGGGCAGTGTGGCGCCGTCCCACACGTCGCACACCTCGACGTCCATCCCACGCCGGGCGGCCGCGTCGCCGAGGTGACCGGGTGGCGCCTCGGCCTCGTGTGCGATGAACAGCGCGCGCACGGTGCGTCAACGTCCGCGACGGAGCACGGTGCCGAGGCCGCCGAGGTCCGACGCCCGGCCGGTCCAGTCGTGCGCGGTGCCGAGCGCCGGCACGGTCACTCCGGCGTGATGTACGCGGCGGTGATGCCGCCGTCGATCAGCAGCGAGGCGCCGGTCATGAACGAGGACTCGTCGCTGGCGAGGAACAGTGCCGCCTTCGCCATCTCCTCCGCCCTGCCGAACCGGCCCATGGGGATGTGGATCAGGCGCCGCTGACGGCGGTCCTCGTCGGCGAGCAGTTCGGACAGCAGCGGTGTCGTGACCGGCCCGGGACACAGCGCGTTGGCGCGGATGCCGGACCGTGCGAACTCCACGGCGATCTCGCGCGTCATCGAGAGCACCCCACCCTTCGCGGCGGTGTAGGCGATCTGCGGGGTGGCGGCCCCCATCCACGACACGAACGACGCCACATTGACGATGACGCCGCCGCCGGCGCGCTGGAGCGCCGGCACGCCGTACTTGCAGCAGAGGAACACGCCCTTGAGGTCGACGTCGACGACGCGATCCCAGACGCCCTCCGCCGTGTCGGTCACCGACCCGTCCGCACCGTCGAAGATGCCGGCGTTGTTGAACAGGACGTCCACCTTGCCGAACAGCTTCTCGCCTTCGGTGTACAGCGCCTCCACGTCGTCCGCGCGGCTGACGTCAGCGGCGACGAAGTGCGCCTCGCCCCCGCGGTCGCTGATCGCGGCGACCGTCGCCTTGCCGGCCTCGACGTCGACGTCCGACACGAGGATGCGAGCGCCCTCCGCCGCGAAGAGCAGCGCCGCAGCCCGGCCGATCCCGCTGCCCGACCCTGTGATGGACGCTACTCGGCCCTGCAGGCGCATGTCCCGTTCCTCGCCGTCATTCGGCTGATGGCCGAAATGCTATGGGAACGGTCCATTGTGCGCGGTCCTGGGCATGAGTCAAGCAAGAAATCCGCGGAGCAGCGCGGCGGTTCCGCTCACGTGCTCCTGCATGTACCGTCGAGCGTCCTCGGGGCGGCTCGTCAGGATCGCGTTCGCGATGGCGGCGTGCTGCTCGTGGGAGCGCTCGATGTTGTGAGGCACGACCGGGATCGCCTCGAGCAGATCCGTCATGCTCATCTGCACGTCGGCGACGGCGGCGATCAGGCTGACCGATCCGCTGAGCTCGGCGATGGCCAGGTGCAGACGCGCGTCGGCCAGGCGATGGCTCTGGCGCGTCGTCGTGGCGGCAACCGCCTCGACGCGGTCGTGCAGCATCGCCTGGGCGTTCTCGTCCTGCTCGCGCCGCGCGGCGGCCTCCGCCGCGCCGGGCTCCAGCACCGAGCGCAGCACCAGGCTGTCCTCGAGCTCGAGGCGGATGTCGGTCTTGTCGGTCGGTGCCGCCGGTGGTTGGGCGTCCTCGGGGCGGTAGGTGATGAAGGTCCCGCCACTGCGACCGCGCCGCGATTCCACGAGGCCGGCGTCGGTCAGTGCGCGGAGCGCTTCACGCAGCGTGACCCGACTGATGCCGAGCCGCTTGGCGAGCGTGCGTTCCGGCGGCAGCCGCTCTCCGGTCGTGACGGCGCCGAGCTTGATGGCCTGCATGATCCGCTGGATCGCTTCTTCGAAGGCGTTGCCGGAGCGGACCGGTCGCAGCACCGCGTCCAGTGATACCGTGCTGGCGGCTGCTTTCTTCGCCGTCGGCTTCGTCGACCGTTCGGTTGCTGAGCTGGCCATCGCATTCCCTTGACATCCAGACCATCGCCCTCAACAGTATGGTCCGTCCATGGACCATCGGAGCCAGCTCATGGCTGTCGGGCATTCGCGCTGGCACCATTGGTTGGGGCGTCTGCCACAGCCATAGTGCCGTGTCATCACGGTCCGCGTCGACGGCGTTCGTCACGGAGCGAGATGTTCAACGGTACGACAACGGACGTTCAGCCGCCGACCGGCGGCCGATCCGCCTTGTAGGAACAACGTCATGAGCGACCGCGCGAACGAGTCCACGAAGCGTGACGACAACGAGGACCGCGCTGCGGAACGCAGGTTGCGCAGGGTCGCAGGACCCGTACGTCGACTACTCGATGCTGGGCACGACCAAGGTCGAGCCGCTGCTGCGGCGCATCCGCAACGCGATGGAGGGCATGGGGATGCCCGTCGAGTCGGCCAAGGGCGAGTGCAACTACGGCCAGAACGAGATCAACTTCCGCTACAGCGACGCGCTGACGATGGCCGACAACCACACCGTCTACAAGAACGCGGCGAAGGAGATCGCGTCGCAGGAGGGTCGGTCGCTGACGTTCATGGCGAAGTTCAACGAGCTCGAGGGCAACTCGTGCCACCTGCACTTCAGCCTCCGCGGTGACGATGGCGAGGCGGTGTTCGCCGACGGGCACGACATGTCGCAGATGTTCCGGCAGTTCGTCGCCGGACAGATCGCCGCGGTGCGTGAGCTGGTGCTGTTCTACGCGCCCAACATCAACAGCCACAAGCGCTACATCGAGGGCAGCTTCGCGCCGACCGTCGCCGCGTGGGGCTTCGACAACCGGACCTGCGCCTTCCGCGTCGTTGGCCACGGGGCGGGCATGCGTGTGGAGAACCGCGTGCCCGGTGGCGACGTCAACCCGTACCTCGCATTCGCCGCCATGATCGCGGCAGGGCTGCGCGGCATCGATGACGAGCTCGAGCTCGAAGACGCCTTCGAGGGCAACGCCTACGAGAGCGACAACGAACGGGTGCCGGACAACCTGCGCGACGCAGCGCAGCTGTTCTCCTCCAGCGACCTGGCACACGATGCGTTCGGCAAAGACGTGGTCGGGCACTACCGCAACATGGCGGGCGTCGAGCTCGCGGCGTTCCGGCGCGTGGTGACCGACTGGGAGCGCTACCGCGGCTTCGAGCGGATGTAGAGCCGACGGAACTTCGGTCGGGACGGTGGTCATGGAGCATTCGCGGAGCCTGGTTCCACGAAGCACGCGGAGGACCGGCTCCGCTGGACTGAGAAGACTGGGTCTGTTCATCGACGGGTCGCGGCGCGCCGCCGCCTCCGGCGACACCCATCACGTCGAGGATCCCGCGACGGGAACGCCGTGGCTCGAGGTCGCGCTGGCCGGACCCGAAGACGTCGATCGGTCGATCGCCGCCGCGGTCGACGCCGCGCCCGGGTGGGGGCGGCGGACCGCATCGGAACGCGCCGCGGTCCTGCGGGACGCGGCGGGGCTGGCACGCGATCGCCACGAGCACCTCGCGCAGATCGAGTCGCGCGACGTCGGCAAGCCGATCGCCGACGCGCGGGCGGAGATGGCGTCGGTCGCCGACGTCTTCGACTACTACGCCGGAGTGATCCGCGGGTTCGGCGGCGAGACGCTGTCCGTCCCGGCGGGCGGGTTCGACTACACCCTGCGCCAGCCGATGGGCGTCGTCGGGCTGATCACGCCGTGGAACTTTCCGGGACTGATCGCCACATGGAATCTCGCCCCGGCGCTGGCGGCCGGGAACGCGGTCGTGCTCAAGCCCGCGCTGCTGACCCCCGCATCGGCGCTCGAGATCGCCGACGTCCTCCACGAGGCCGGCGTGCCCGCAGGAGTCGTCAACGTGCTCCCCGGCCGGGGGAGCACCGTGGGCGAGTCGATCGTGTCGGACGGACGGGTGCGCAAGATCGCCTTCACTGGTTCGACCGAGGTCGGGATCGGCATCCAGCAGCGCGCGGCCGCGTCACTGAAGCGCGTGACGCTCGAGCTCGGTGGCAAGTCGCCCAACGTCATCTTCGCCGACGCCGACCTCGAGGCCGCCGCGACCGCCGGAGCCGCCGCGGTCTTCGGCAACGCCGGCCAGGACTGCTGCGCGCGCAGCCGGGTCATCGTCGCCGACGAGGTCCACGACGAGTTCGTCGAGGCACTCGTCGCCGCGACCGAGGCCATCCGCGTCGGCGACCCGGCCGACGACGACACGCAGATGGGTCCGCTGATCAACGACGACCGGCGCGCGACGGTGCTCGACTACGTGGCGTCCGCCAGGAGCGAGGGCGCGCGGGTCGCGTGCGGTGGCCAGGTGCTCGACCGCCCCGGCTTCTTCATGCGCCCCGCGGTCGTGGTCGACGCGACGGCCGACATGACCGCGGTGCGCGAGGAGATCTTCGGTCCGGTCGTCACGGTGCTGAGGTTCGGCGACGAGGCCGAGGCGGTCGCACTGGCCAACGACACGCCGTACGGCTTGTCGGCGTCGGTGTGGACGCGCGACCTCGGCCGCGCCCACCGCATCGCCCGCGACATCGAGGCCGGCGTGGTGTCGGTCAACAGCAACTCCAGCGTCCACACGGGCGCCCCGTTCGGTGGCTGGAAGCAGTCGGGCTACGGCCGCGAGTTGGGCGTCGAGTCGCTGCGCGCCTACACCGAACTCAAGAACGTCTACGTCGACATCGACCCCTGAGGCCCTCATTGGGGAGGCTCGTCAACGCCGGGCGGCGAACATCGCCCCGCGTCGGCGCGGTGAGGCGAAGGTGGGGAGGCTTGTCAACGCCGGGCGGCAATGGTGTCCCCGCAGCGCACCACGTCCGGTGGTCAGCACCGGATTCGTCAGGGCGCCTACGGGCCCGCCGTCCGCCGGCGGTTCAGCCCAGGCGTTCGCGCCGCGCAGACAGCGCCTGCATGAGCTCTCTGAGGAATCCATCCCAATCGTGCTGGAACCGATCCCATGTGAGCTTCAGCACCAGCCAGTCGCCGCCGAGTGCGATGGCGTTCTCGCGACGCGCGTCCCGGTCGAGCTGTCGCCTCGAGCCATGTGCCACGAATCCGATGCACTCGACCGCGACGCGCTCGGTTGGGAACGCGATGTCGACATGGACGGTGCGTCCGTTCGGCAAATGCACCGGCATGGGTGCCGCGCTTGGCACCAGGCCTGCCTCGGCAAGCCGTTGACGGACGAGCGATTCGAACATCGAGTCGCTGCCGTCGAGCTGGACGTGCCGGAGTACGCGCTCGATCCTCTTCCTGCCGGCCACACGCGGCATCGACGTCAGGCGATCAGCGACATCCGCAAAGTCGATCAGCCGGCACTGGCGCGCATCGAGCGCCAGCGACAGCAGCGCGTCGAAGCCGACGTCGCCCGCATGGGAGATGAGCCAGAAGCACGGGGTGAGCGTGACGATGCCGTCGATCGTCATCCGGTCAGCCGGTGTGACGTGTCGCGACCTTCGGACGAAGCCTGCCTCAACGACCGTCCGCTGAGCGTGCGGGAGCAGCAGGTGCGGTCGTGCGGGTGGCCGCGACTCGAGGCCAAAGAGCCACGCCGCGGATGGGCCGCGGGCCGCCGCGTCACACCGAAGCGCCGTCTGGACGGCGACCAGGTCGGTTTGGTGATCCCACGGGGCGCCGGGCAACAGGACGACACCCGGGTAGGGCCGTCGCCAACCTTCGCGCTCAGCTTTGGCGTCGACGGCCGCCGGTGTCGTGCCGATCAGGGGAGCCCAACGCAGCGCGAAGACGTTGCGGTGTCGTCGCGCGTGTTCATGGAGCCGGGCCGACCAGTGCATGACCGCATGATTGGCGCCACGTGACCGGACGTGCCAGCCGCCCACGATGCGTCTGTGGACGCCCGACGTCGTCGAACCCTGGGGTGGGGACACGGTCGCCGCTGGGCGTTGACAGGTTTCCCCATGGGTGCGCCGCGGCGTCGGAACGGGGAGGCGATCGCCGCTGGGCGTTGACAGGTCTCCCCAGATCAGAGGGCGGAGCGTCGCCCCGTGGGGAGCGGGCCGCGGCGCGCGGCCGTGGCGCGGAAGCCGGCGTACATGATGGCGACCCCGGCGGTCAGTGCGACCGGGACCAACGCATCGAGATCGTTGCGCACGAAGGTCGACGACGAGGCCGCGACGGCCACGCCGAGTGCGATGAGCAGGACGGCGGGGCGCCGTCGCCGCACCGCCGACCAGACGGTGCCGACCAGCACGACCAGCGTCCCGGTCAGCGTGAGTGGTGTGAGGGCGGCGTACGCCGGCTGGCCGCCCAGGACGTCGGCGCCGAGCGGGACGCCACCGTCGGCGGTGGCCGCGCCCAGCGCCGAGGGATCGAAGTGCGAGACCAGCACGGCGACGAGGGCGACCATCACCACCGCCGACGCGACCGCCCACCACCACTGGGCGCGGGCAGGCACGAGCAGGTGCAGTTCCCCCACCGCGAGCAGCGGCACGTTGACCAGCGCGCCGGTGAACCAGTAGATCCCGTACGCGGTCGCGGACCAGCCGATCAGCAGCCCCGCCGCCAGTGCCACCATCCCGATCGCGTACAGCAGCAGTGACGCGCCCCAGGCCAGCGCGTGCGCCCGACGACGTGCGCGGTAGTCGCGCAGCAGCCGCGCCGAGAACGCCCACGCGACGGCCGCACCCACCAGCGCTAGCGTGCCTGCCATCGCGGCGAGCCTAGCGCGGCGGACGACTCCGGCGGCGCCGTGCGCCGGGCACGGCGATGCGATACTTGCTGTGGGTCGGACGACGGGCCGAAGGGATGCATCGATGAGCGATCTGATCGACGCGACGGAGATGTACCTGCGGACCCTCTACGAGCTCGAGGAGGAGGGCATCCGGCCCATCCGTGCGCGGTTGGTCGAGCGGCTGCACCTGTCGGCGCCGGCGGTCAGCGAGACGGTCGCCCGGCTGACCGACGAGGGGCTGATGCATCTGCGCGAGGACCGCACCGTTGAACTGACCGACGAGGGCCGCGCGCGGGCCGTCAGCGTGATGCGCAAGCACCGCCTGGCCGAGCGGCTGCTGGTCGACGTGATCGGTTTGCGCTGGGATCTGGTGCACGCGGAGGCCTGTCGGTGGGAGCACGTGATCTCCGACGAGGTGGAGCAGCGGCTGGTGACCGTGCTCGACGCACCGACCCACGATGCGCACGGCAACCCGATCCCGGGTCTGGGACCGGCCAGCGAACCATCGGACCTGCTGAGCCTGGCGGACGCCGCTGCCGAGGACGCGCCCGTCGTGGTCGATCGCATCTCCGAGCACCTGCAGGCCGATGTGACGGCCATCGCAAGCTTGTTCGAGCAGGGACTGCTCCCTGGCACGCGGCTCATGGCGCACACCGACGGCGACGCGGTGGTCGTCGAGACCGCGGAGGCGACAGTACGTCTGGGCCTGGATGCGGCACGGTTCGTCTACGTCAGGCCCGAGGTCGCCGCGAGCGCCGAGCCCAGGTGACGCGGGGCCGCCCGCGGTCCGGATCGCGACTGGTGCGCGTTCACCGTCCGCGCTAGTGTGGGCCAGGTATGGTTCACCTTAGTTCAGTTGGCAGCGCTCCTGTGCGCGCCACGACCGCCGACGCATCTTCGACCGGTACGGACGTGCGCGTGGTGGACCTCGGTGTCAGTTACGGGTCGAACCGGGTGCTCGACGGCGTCGGTCTGCACGTGCCCGCAGGATCCGTCCTGGCGCTGCTCGGGCCGAGCGGCTGCGGCAAGACCACGCTGCTGCGCAGCATCGCGGGTCTGGTCGAACCAGCCGAGGGCACGATCACGCTGGGTGACCGCGTGGTGGTCGGACCCGGTGCCTTCGTCCCACCGGAGCGCCGCCGCGTCGGCATGGTGTTCCAGGACTGGGCGCTGTTCCCCCACCTGAGCGTCGCCCGCAACGTCGGCTTCGGCCTGTCGCGCGCGGCGCGTCGTGCCGGCGACGTGGAGCGGGCGCTCGAGCTCGTCGGACTGCGCGACTGCGCCGACCGGCTGCCGTCCACATTGTCGGGTGGGCAGCAGCAGCGGGTGGCGCTGGCACGGGCACTCGCGACCCGTCCTGGCGTGCTGTTGCTCGACGAGCCCTTCTCGAACCTCGACGCGACGCTGCGGTCCCAGCTGCGCCGCGAGGTGATCGATCTGCTGCGGGCCGTCGGCACGACCACCGTGTTCGTCACCCACGATCAGGAGGAGGCGTTCCTGCTGGGCGACGAGGTCGCGCTGATGCTCGAGGGTCGCGTCCAGCAGCAGGGCGCGCCGGCGGACCTGTACGAGTCGCCCGGCAACCGCCAGGTCGCGGACTTCGTCGGTGACGCGAACCTGTTGCCCGGCACCGCGGACGGTCAGGTGGCCCGGACCATCATCGGCGACCTCCCGTTGCGTGTGTCCCACCGCGGTGACGTGGCGGTGCTGGTCCGTCCGGAACAGCTGCGCGTCAGCGCCGGTGACGATCTCGCGGTCGAGCGGGTCGAGTACTACGGCCACGATGCCGTGTACGTGCTGGGCGATGACGCCGGCGGTCGCGTGCGCGTGCGGATCCTCGAGCGTCCGACGTTCGCGCGCGGTGACCCCGTGGCGGTCCACTACACCGGTGGCCCGACCCTCGCGTACCCCGCCGCCTGACGGCGGTCCCGTGCGGCCATGACGTCACCGGGGTCGTCCACCGCTGCGCTGGGACCGACCGACGGGTCCGAGGTCGGGAACGGTCGTCCTCCCCGACGTGCGACGCGGCCGCCGTGGCCACTGGTCGCGACCTGTGCGGCGATCAGTCTGGTCTTCGTGCTGCCGTTGGTCGTGGTCGTCGTACGCGCCATCGACGTGGGGCTGCGCTTCGACGCGGACAGCCTGGCGCCGGCGGGCCGCAGCCTGCTGCTGGCGTCGACGGTGGCGGCCGCCACGGCGGTCGTCGGCACGGCCGCCGCGTGGCTCGCCGTGCGCAGCGACCTGCCGGCCCGGCGCCTGTGGGCCGTGCTGTTCGCGCTGCCGCTGGCCATCCCCTCCTACATCGGTGCCTTCTGCCTGCAGGCCGCGTTCGCGACCGGCGGGCTGGTGACACAGGCGCTGTCGCCGCTCGCCACCGTGACGTTCCCGCGCGTCGAGGGGTTCTGGGCCGCCTTCACCGTGCTGACCGCGTTGACCTATCCGTACGTGTACCTGCCCGTCGCCGCACGGCTGCGTGGGATGCCACCGTCCCACGAGGAGTCGGCGCGGTTGCTGGGGTCCGGCCCGCTCGTCACATTCCGACGCCTGGTGCTGCCCCAGGTCGGCGCGGCCGTCGCGGCGGGCTCATTGTTGGTGTTCCTCTACGTGCTCAGCGATTTCGGCGCCGTGCAACTGCTGCGCTACGACACGCTCACGCGGGTGATCTTCGCCAACCAGCTCGACCGGCAGATCGCGCTACCGGCCGCGTTGCAGCTCAGCGCGCTCGCGCTGATCGTCGTCGTCGGCGAGCGTGCCGTCCGCCGGGATCCGCAGGCATCGGCGCACGGTGTCGTCCCGCTGCAGGTGCCCTTGCGCCGATGGCGGGCAGCGGCGGTGATGGCGTCGGGCGCGGTCGTGGGCATCGGGTTGGTCGCGCCGCTGCTCGTGCTCGCCTACTGGGTGCTGCGGGGCCTGACGGCCCAGACCGAGCGCCCCGACCTCGGTGAGCTGGTCCAGCTGACCGCGAACACGGCGGTCGTCAGCCTGTCGGCGGCGGCGGTCGCGGTGCTCGTCGCGCTGCCGTTGGCGTTCCTGGTGGCCCGGTACCGCGGTGTCGCTGCCGCGACCGTGAACGCCGTCGTGGTGCTCGGCTTCGCGGTGCCGGGCCTCGTGCTCGCGCTGGCGCTGGTGACGATCGCTCTGGGCGGCGGAGGGCTGCTCGCGGCGCTGTACCAGACCACGCCACTGTTGATCGTCGCCTACGTCATCCACTTCGGGGCGCAGGCGCTGCGCAGTGTGAGCGTCGGTGTCGCGGCCCTGCCCGACAGCCTCAGTGACGCGGCGCGCCTGCTCGGCGCCCGGCGCCTGCGCCGGCTCCTGACGATCGAACTGCCCCTGGTGCGCCCGTCCGTGATGGCCGGCGGCGGGCTGGTGCTGCTGTCGGTGGCGAAGGAGCTGCCGGCGACGCTCCTGCTGGCGCCGGCAGGATTTGCCACGCTGGCGACGCGCATCTGGAGCGCGACCGAGGACGCGTTCTGGACCGATGCGAGCGTCATGGCGCTCGTCCTGGTGGCCGTCTCGGGCCTGCTGACCTGGCTGCTCGTCGTCAGGCGGGCCGACGGACTCGGTTGAGTCCGGCCCGGCCGGGTGTATCGACCGTTCATGGGCATGACAGGGCATGCATCCCACACGGCTTCACGCGTGTGGAAGACGCCCATCAGCAGGGAGACATCATGAGCATCGGCGGAATCATCAGCGCGATCATTGTCGGTCTGGTCGTCGGTGCCCTCGGGCGCCTGGTCGTCCCGGGCAAGCAGGACATCGCGATCTGGTTGACGATCGTCGTCGGCATCGTGGCGGCGCTCATCGGCTCGGCGATCGCCGGTGCGCTCAGCCTTGGCGGCGTGCTGACGCTGATCATCCAGATCCTGTTGGCGGCGGCCGGGGTCTATCTCATCGCCAACTCGCAGAGCGGCCGCTCGATCGGCCGCTGACCGACCGCGCCAGGCGATGTCCCGCCCGGCGGACCCGGCGGTCGCGGCAGCGCGTGATCCGACCGCGTACCCGGCGATCGCCCGGCGGGTCGGAGCGGCGCGGCTGACGCCCCGGACGACGGCGCGGAGGCCGGCGCCGCCGTCACGACGAACGCGGTGACGTTGCTGGCGGTCAGGATCCGCGCGACGACGTCACCAGTCGTCCGGTGCCCGGCAACACAGCGAACACCGACCCGACGGCGAGCGCGTGCAGCAGTCCGACGCCGATCGCACGCGCGGTGATCCGCTGGGACGCGGCACCCGGTGTCACCGGCCGCTCCCGTCCAGGAGGTTGTCGAGGCGGCGGTAGCCGATGAGCCGGCCGACGCTGACGCCGGCGGTCTCGCGGAGCAGGAACGGCCACTGGCTCTCGCCGCTGACGGCGCTGTACGGGGTTGGTGAGACGGTGGCGTCCAGTCCGACCTCGTCGCCGATCTCACCGATGCGGAACGCATGGAACGGATCCGACACCAGCACCACGCGTGAGATGCTGCGCTCGCGCAGGAAGCGAGCGGTCGACGCCAGCGACTCGTACGACGTCTCGCCGGTCGTCTCCCGCTCTACCGCCGGCCCTGGTACGCCGTGCCTGTGCAGGTACGACGCCGACGCCGACGCCTCGGTGAAGCGGTCGTCCCCACCTGCGCCGCCAGTCACGACCACCAGCGGTGCGACGCCACGATCGTACAGGTCCACGACGTGCCGCAGGCGTCCCTCGAGGACGGGCGATGGCCGGCCGTTGTACTGTGCGGCGCCCAGCACGACGATCGCCTCGGCGGGCTGCGCCTCGTCGCGATGTGCGGCCACCCAGACCTGGGCGAAGGTGATCGCAACGTACAGCAGGACCCCCAGCACGATCATCGTGCCGACGCGGAGCCTGCGGATGCGCATCACCCCAGAGTGAACCGGGCGACGCGCCTTCGCTCGCGGCACCACGGCCACCCGGCCGTCGTCGGCATCGGCCGCACGGCCATGGGCCGTCATCGCGATCCTCCGTCGGACGGATGCGGTTGGCGGCCACGGACAGGGGAGAGGTACGCCGACACACGATGCCACGGTCCATCGAGCTCACGGTCCCCATCACCCCGCCGCAGGCGGTCGGGTCGACGCGGCTGCACGTGTGGGAGCCGCTGACGCAGCCCCGCGACGTCGCCGTCCTGCTGGCGCACGGCGCCGGAAGCGACCTCGGCGAGCGCACGCTCGTGGCGCTGGCGGACGGGCTCGCGGCACGCGGCGTGCGGTCGGCGACCTTCAACTTCTCCTACCGGCAGGCCGGCCGGCGGCCGCCGGACCGCGTTGATCGGCTGCAACGGGCCTTCGCCGACGTGGCCGACGCCGTGGCGGCACGGTACGGCACGCCGATCGTGCTCGGGGGACGCTCGATGGGTGGGCGGGTCGCCAGCCTGCTGGCGGCGGAGGGCCGCGGCGCCGGCATGCTCGCCCTCGGGTACCCGCTGTGTCCCCGGGGAGGTCCGCCCGACGCCCGGCGCACCCGGCACTGGCCGCAGATCGGCGTCCCCGTGCTCTTCGTCCACGGCGACCGCGACCGGCTGTGCCCGGCGGGTCGGCTCGACGACGCGAGGCGCCGGCACCTGCCCGATGGACTGCACCGCGCCCACGTCGTCGCGGGTGCCGACCACGGCTTCGACGTGCGGGTGCGCGATGATCGCAGTCGCAGCGACGTCGACGCCGAGGTGGTCGGCGTCGTCGACCGGTGGCTTCTGGACGTGATCGAGGAGGAGCGTCATGGCTGAGCTGGCGCTGCTGGACTGGCGTCGTCGCGTTGCCGAACTTTATGCCCGGATCCGCGCCAACCGCGACACCGACCCGCTGGCGGCCCACGATGACTGGGCGACGACGCGCGACCGGCTGTTCTCGACGCACGCCGAGACGCCGCTGGACGACCCGGCCCACGCACAGCCGCTGGTCCACGCCGCGTACGACCCTTCGTTCGCGTGGAGCGTCGCGGTCGACACCGACGTCGAACGCCAGCGTTACCCGGTCGCCACCAGCGGCGGTGGCGAGATGGACTTCGTGCGCTTCGGCCGGATCACGCTACCGATCGGCACGCTCGACGTCTTCTGGCTGGACGCATACGGCGGGGGTGTGTTCCTGCCCTTCCGCGACGCGACCGCGGGCGAGACCACGTATGGCGGCGGACGGTACCTGTTGGACACGGTCAAGGGAGCCGACCTGGGATCGACGGCCGACGGGCGGCTGATCGTCGACTTCAACTTCGCGTATCACCCGTCGTGCCACTACTCGCCACGCTGGAGCTGCCCCCTCGCGCCACCGGGCAACGGGTTGGACGCTCCCGTGCCCGTGGGCGAGTTGCTGTACCCGGGCGCGTGAGGGGTGGCGGTCAGGCGGCGGGGTCGTCGATGGTGTCGCGCAACGCGGCGATGTGCGCCGGACCGATGTCGCAGCAGCCGCCCACCAGTGTGGCGCCCAGGTCCAACCACGAGCGCACCACGTCGGCGTAGGACGACGGGCTGAGGTCGGGGCGCTCGCCGAGCTCGTCGAGGCCGACCGTCTCGATGTCGAGCCCGTCGGCCGTGCCGGTGAAGCCGTTGGCGTAGCCGCCGACGCGCTCGGCGCCCGTCGCGATCACCTCGGGCATCGCGTGGCTCACCGCCTCCGTGGGCGCGCAGTTCGCGAGCACACCGTGGACCTTCATGCCGTTCGCGGCCTCGGTGACGGTCTCGCCTCCCAGAAGGACGCCATCAGCGTCGACGGTCCATCCGATCCAGATCGGTCGTGCGACGCTGACCGCCGCGCTCGCAGCCGCCCGCGCCTCCGCCGACGTCGACAGCGTCTCGGCGATCAGCAGGTCGACGAACGGCGCCAGCGCCTCGGCCATGCGGCGGTAGTTGTCGACCATCCACAGGTCGTCGCCGACCTGGTCGGGGCGGTAGCTCCCGCCCAGGGGCGGCAGCGACCCGGCGATCAGTACGTCACGGCCGTGGGCGTCGCGCGCCTCGACCGCCAAGCGCCCGGCGGTCTCGTTCAGTGAAGCGAACTTCTCCGCCACACCCGACTGTTCGAGGGCGGGCTGCGACGTTGAGTACGTGTTGGTGGTGATGACGTCGGCGCCGGCCTCGAGGTACGCGGTGTGGATCTCGCGCACCACCTCGGGGGCGTCCAGCAGTGCGCGTGCCCCCCACAACCGGTCCGACGCCGCCACCCCACGTCGGAACAGCTCCTGTCCCATGCCGCCGTCGAGCAGCAACACCGCGTCATCGCGCATCGTGTCCTCCGAACGCCCAGCGCGGCCGGTCACACCGGCCGCGCTGCCTCACCGCCGTCCGCCTACGAGCTGGACTCCGAAGGTGCCGCGGCAGACTCCGACGTGTCGGACGTCGCTCCGCCGCCCTCCAGCAGCCCCTGCTCGGCGAGGAACGCCCGCGCGACGTCGGCAGGCGCGTCGCCCTGCTCCATCTGCGCGTTCATCGCCGTCACGTTCTCGGTCGTGAGCGTGGCCGACACGTTGTTCAGCAGCTCCTCGACCTCGCCGTTGAGGATGTCGTCGCGCACGGCCGGTGTGATGTTCTCGGCGGGCTGCAGGCCCTGGTCGTCCTCGAGAACCACCCAGTCGTTCGTGACGATCGCGCCTTGCGTCGAGAAGACCAGGCCGACGTCGACCTCACCCGAGTTCAACGCCTCGGTCGTCAGCGGGCCGCCGGCGTCCAGCGCCTGGAAGTTGGCGAACTCCAACCCGTACATCTCCTCGTACCCGGGCAGGCACAGCGGCCGCTGCGGGCACTCCGGCGGGCCACCGAGCACCAGATCGCCGGCCTGACCCTCGAGATCCGACACCGCCGCCAGGCCGAGGTCGTCAGCGGTCTGGCTGGTGACGGCGAGCGCGTTCTTGTCCTGCGCCTCGGAGGGTTCGAGCATGGTGACCCCGTCCGGCAGCTGATCGGTCAACAGGCCCAGCGTCTCCTCGACGTCGCTCGTCGCCTCACCGGCGCCGCCATTGATGAACTCCAGCAGCGTGCCGATGTACTCGGGCAGCACCTGGATCTCGCCCCCCTGCAGCGCCGGGAACACGACCTCGCGCGATCCCAGCTGGAAGCGCCTGTCGACCGAGTAGCCGGCATCCTCGAGGACGAGGGAGTACATCTCGGCGACCAGCTCCTGCTCGGGGAAGTTCGTGGAGCCGACGATCACCTCGCCGCGTTCGACGTCGTCCTCGGCGGCCGCCTCGCTGCTCCCGCCGGCAGCCTCGGGCGAGGCGCCTGATTCCTCGCCCTGACCCTCGCCCTCTCCACCGCCGCCGCAGGCTGCGAGCAGCAGCACCAACGACGTCAGTAGGAGGAGCAGCCGTCCGATTCTCGTTCTGTTCATGATCATGTGCCTTCCGGCTGGGAACGGATGCGGTGAGCCTAGACGGCGACCTCGGATTCCTCTGATGACTCGCGCCCCGCGTCGGTGCCGGCGTCGGCGTCGGCCATGGGGCGCGGGGGAGCGCCGCCCTGCTCCTGCTGGCGTTTGTTCAGCAGACCGGTGGGCACGACGGCGCGCTCGACGAGCCCGAGCAACTGCTCCGTCACGACGGCCAGGATCGCAACCAGGATGCACGCCACGACGAGCAGCGTCTTGGCGTCCGGGTTGAACTGGGGGCCGATCGCCAGACCCGTGAAGATCGGCCGGCCCAGCCCGCCGAGTCCGATGTAGGCGGCGAGCGTGGCGGTGGCCACCACCTGGACGGCCGACGTGCGGATGCCGGCCATGATGACGGGCATCGCCATGGGCACCTCGACGTGGCGGAGGATCTCCCACCCCGACAGGCCCATCCCCGCGGCCGCGTCCCGGACCTCGGGGTCCACCTCGCGGACGCCCACGTAGGTGTTGGTGAGGATCGGAGGGATCGCCATCGCCGTCAACGTGATGTAGACGGGGATGAACCCCGCGCTGAACGCGATGAACGCGATGATGATGATGCCCAGCGAGGGGATCGCGCGCCCGCCGTTGGCGATGTTGATCGCCAGGTTGCCCCCCTTGTTGATGTGGCCGACCCACAGACCGATCGGCAGGGCGATCGCGATCGCCAGCAGCAGCGGGACGATCACGTAGAGCAGGTGCTCGACCAGCAGCGTCGGGACGCCCGCGACGCCCGTGTTGGGATACTCCTGACCGAGCAGCCAGGGAATGATGTGCTCGGTGTTCATGTCGCCGCCCCGCGCGACTGCGACCACGGTGTCAGCGCACGTTCGAGTGCCACCAGCGCCAGGTCGACCAGGATCGCCAGCGCGAAGGACGCCACGACACCGACCGCGACCTCCATCGTGTAGCGCCGTTGGAAGCCCGTGATGAACAGCTGGCCCAGACCGCCCTGACCGATGAACGCGGTCACCGTGACCAGGCCGAGCGTCGTGACGGCTGCGATGCGCACGCCGGCGATGATGACGGGCAGCGCCAGGGGGAACTCGACGCGCAACAGCTGGCGGCCGGGGGTGTACCCCATCGCCGTCGCGGCCTCGGTCACGTCAGGCGGTACCGAGTCCAGTCCGGCGACCGTGTTGCGGAACAGGATGAGCAGTGTGTAGATGGTCAGCGCGAGCACCGAGGTGCGCGGCTTCAGGCCGAACGTCTCCACGGGCAGGAACGCGAACACAGCGATGATCAGCGCCGCCGACGGGATCGTGAACAGCACGCCCGTGAAGTTGAGGAGGGGTGCGTACAGCGCGCGCCAGCGCACGGCCACGACCGCCAGCGGAAGTGCGATCAGCAGGCCGAAGAACAACGCGAGCGCGGTCAGCTGGACGTGCTCGACGAACAACTCCTGCAGCCGGTCGACGTTGCGCGCGTCGAACCAGGTCCAGTCGGGGAACGGACGGGTGCTCTGTGCGAGCAGCGGCGTCATGCCGGCTCCTCACCACCTTGCTCGGTGGCTGGCCGCCCGTCATGTCGCCGGCCATCGCCCGCGGGCCCGGCACCTGGTGCTTCGGCCCCCGGTTGTCCGTCGCCCGCCTGCCCGTCGCGCAGCTCGCGGGTCAGCAGCTCGCGGGTCAGCAGACCCTCGTACCGACCGCCGTCGCCGACCCGCACCGCGACACCGGTCCACGAGCTGACCAGCGCGTCCAGCGCCAACCGCAGCGAATCGGTCGCCGCGACCCGCGTCACGAACGGTCGGGCCACGGCACCGTCGACCGGATCGGCCAGGTCGTCCAGCCAGTTCCAGCCGCGCAGCGTCCGGTCTTCGTCGACGACGACCACCCAGTCGGTGCCCGCATCACGCGCGATGTCGCGGGCGCGTGCGACCTCGGCGCCCACCGCCACGACAGGGCCCTCGTCGGCGGTGACCTCCCTGACCGGCACGAGCGACAGCCGCTTGAGCCCGCGTTCGTCGCCGAGGAAGTCCTCGACGAAGGCGTTCGCGGGGTGGGCCAGGGTGTTCGCCGGCGTCTCGTACTGCTCGAGCACCCCACCGTCGGACAGGATCGCGATGCGATCGCCCATCTTGATCGCCTCGTCGATGTCGTGGGTGACGAACACGATGGTCTTGCGGACGTCGGCCTGCAGGCGCAGGAACTCGTCCTGGAGGCGGCCGCGCACGATCGGGTCGACCGCTCCGAAGGGCTCGTCCATCAGCATCACCGGCGGATCGGTCGCGAGCGCGCGCGCGACGCCGACACGTTGGCGCTGTCCACCGGACAACTGGTGCGGGTACCGGTCGGCGACACCGTCAGGCAGACCCACGGTGTCGATCAGCTCGGAGACGCGGTCGCGGATGCGGTCACGCTTCCAACCCAGCAGTTGGGGCACCGTTGCGATGTTCTCGGCGGTCGTGCGATGGGGGAACAGGCCGATCTGCTGGATGACGTAGCCGATGTCGCGGCGCAGCTTGACCGGGTCCGTGTCCATGACGTCGTGGCCGTCGACCGTGATCGTGCCCTCGGTCGGCTCGATCATGCGGTTGACCATCCGCATGGTGGTCGTCTTGCCGCAGCCCGAGGGGCCGACGAGCACCACCACCTCGCCCTCCTCGACCTGCAGGTCGAGGTCGTCGACGGCGACGGTGCCGTCCGGGTACTGCTTGCGAACGGCGTCGAAGGTGATCACCGGCGTTTCCCCTCGGTGTTGTTGTCCGCCGGAGCCGGTCCACCACCATTCACGGAACCAGGCCCCTGATGTTGTGTGTCCCGGCTCGCCCCGCTGCGCCTGACGCGTACCCGACGTCTCACGTCCGGCGGTGCCGGATCGCCGAGCCCGTGCGCGCCATCCCGACCTGCGGGGTGGTCGCTGTGCTGCGGTATCCAGCATGCACCGGCGCGCAGTGGGCTGCTATGTGGCCCGCAGACCCTGCCCGTCGACGTGGCGCACAAACTCCGCGGGGCCTGGTTTCACGAGACACGTGATGGACCGGCTCCGCCGGACAAGAAACCCTCGCAACCCCGCGTCGGCCAGCGCGATCGCCTCGGACAGGTCGAACCACGCCACGTCCTGGCTCTCGCCGGGCGGTGGTCGGGGCGGGTCCGGCGGCGCCGACAGCAGGTACCGCACGTCGAGGTGGGTGTGTCCCCGTCCGCCCGGGTGCACGTCGACGTGGACGATGCGGGGCGGGTCGGTGGTGTGGGTCGCGACCAGTCCCGTCTCCTCAGCGACCTCGCGACATGCCGCCTGCGCGACCGTCTCGCCGGGGTCGATGTGGCCCCCCGGCTGCAACCACACGCCCAGGCGCTTGTGGCGGTGCAGCAGGACACCGGCGGAGCTGACGACGATGGCTGACGCGGTGACGTGGGTGGTGTCGGCGTACTGGTCGAGCGGGCGTTCCAGTCGGTCGAGGGCCGCCAGGAAGGCCGCCCGCGACCGCCGCTCCCGGGCGTCGACGCCGGACAGCACCGCGACCTGGCGCCGCAGTGCCACGACGGCGGCGCGCGCAGCCGCGCCGGACACATCGTCGGCACCGCGCGACGCCATGTTCAGCGAGCCCGTGTCACGTGACCACGGCCCCCTCGCGCCTGGCGACGTCAGCGACGGCGGCGGCGACCGCGGGCGCGACCCTCGGATCGAACGGTGACGGGATGATGTGCTCGGGCGCCAGGTCCTCGTCGTCGAGCAGGGCGGCGATCGCGTCGGCTGCCGCCAGCTTCATCCGCGTCGAGACCCGCGTCGCGCCGGCGTCCAGCAGTCCACGGAACAGCCCGGGGAAGCACAGCACGTTGTTGATCTGGTTCGGATGGTCGCTGCGACCCGTGGCGACGACGGCCGCGTGCCGCCGGGCGACCTCGGGCTCGATCTCCGGCACCGGGTTGGCCATGGCGAACACGATGGCCCCGTCGCTCATCAACCGCAGGTGGGCCTCGGTGATGGTGTGGCCCGCTGACACGCCGATGAACACGTCGGCGCCGTCGAGTGCCCGGTCGACGGGGCCCGTCAGGTTCCTCGGGTTCGTCCGCTTGCCGAGCCGACGGAAGATGGGGTCGCGCGCCGTGCTGCGTCGCGCGGTGACGATCCCGCCGCGGTCCACGCCAACCAGGTCGCGGACACCGGCCGCCAGCAGCAGCTCCGATGCGGCGATGCCGGCGGCGCCGATGCCCTGCACGACCACCCGCAGCCGTGGTCCGACCTGCTTGCCCACGAGCCGCGCGGCGTTGCGCAGCGCCGCCAGCACGACGATCGCGGTGCCGTGCTGGTCGTCGTGGAACACCGGGATGTCCAGGCGCCGCCGCAGCTTGCCCTCGATCTCGAAGCAGCGCGGCGCGCTGATGTCCTCGAGGTTGATGCCGCCGAACCCCGGTGAGATGGCCGCGACGATGTCGACGATGCGGTCGGCGTCCCGTTCGTCGAGGCAGATCGGGTAGCCGTCGACGCCCGCGAGCTCCTTGAGCAGCAGCGCCTTGCCCTCCATGACCGGCATCGCCGCCGCGGGACCGATGTCGCCGAGACCGAGCACCGCCGAGCCGTCGCTGACCACCGCCACGCTGTTGCGCTTGATGGTGAGCGACCGCGCCAACGTCGGACGCTGGTGGATGGCCGAGCAGACCTGTGCGACGCCAGGTGTGTAGACCAGCGCGAGGTCGTGGCTGTCACGCACGGGCGTCGTGGGCGCGACCGCCAGCTTGCCGCCGTCGTGGACCGCCCGTACGTCGTCGCTGATCGCTGGTCGGGCGGTCGGCGTCTGCACGGAGGCGGTCGATTGAGCCATGGACGGATCGTAACGCCGGCGGCCCGTCCGACGCGACGGACATGTGGCCGGTCGTCGGCATGATCGCCGACCGCCGCTAGCATGCGGGGGTACCTCCCACGACACGAAGGCGGATCTGCCCGTGGCCACCGACCACAGTGACCGGCTGCGCGAGTACCGCGCCAAGCTCAACGACGTCAAGGAGTATCTTTGACATCGCTGGCAAGCGCGTCCGGCTGGCGGAGCTGAGCAGGCAGGCAGCCGCACCGGATCTCTGGGACGATCCGTCCACCGGCCAGAAGGTGATGGCCGAGCTGTCGGCTGTCGAGGCCGATCTGCGCTCGTACGACGACTTCGCCCAGGCGCTCGAGGACCTCGAGGTCCTCAACGAGCTGGCGCGAGACGAGGATGACGACGGCACGGCCGCCGAGGTCGCCGCTGGCCTCGCCGTTATCCGCGAGGAGCTCGCCCGGCTCGAGATCCTCGTGCTGCTCGGCGGCGAGCACGACGCGCGCGACGCGATCGTGACCGTTCATGCCGGCGCGGGCGGGACCGACTCCCAGGACTGGGCCGAGATGCTCGAGCGGATGCTGTTGCGCTGGGTCGAGCGCCGGGGATTCACGGCCGACCTGCACGACGAGCAGGAGGGTGAGGAGGCGGGCATCCGCTCCGCCACCTTTACGGTCCACGGCACCCGCGCGTACGGCCTGCTCAAGGCCGAGCGCGGCGTGCACCGCCTGGTGCGCATCAGCCCGTTCGACTCGCAGAACCGCCGTCACACGGCGTTCGCGAGCGTCGACGTCGTGCCCGTGCTGGAAGAAGTCGACGAGGACGTGCCGATCGGTGACGACGACCTGCGCATCGACGTGTACCGGTCGTCGGGCCCCGGTGGCCAGGGCGTGAACACCACCGACTCGGCCGTGCGCGTCACGCACCTGCCGACCGGCATCGTCGTGTCGTGCCAGAACGAGCGGAGCCAGCTGCAGAACCGTGCGACGGCGATGACGCTGCTCAAGGCCAAGCTGGCCGAGCTCGAACGTGCCAAGCGCGAGGAGGAGCTGGCCGCCCTGCGCGGCGAGCAGCGCGACGTGGCGTGGGGAAGTCAGATCCGGTCGTACGTCCTGCACCCCTACCAGATGGTCAAGGACCACCGGACCGACTTCGAGACAGGCAACACCTCGGCGGTCCTCGACGGCGACCTCGACGGCGCGATCGACGCCTACCTGCAGTGGCGGGCGCGCCGGGACCGGCCCGAGGCGCAGGCACGCGTCTGACGGCGGCCACCCGCACGCTTCGTGACGTACCAGTGGTCGATCGGGCAGGTTTCCGTCCCTGTGACATGACCCTCCGTCGCGGCGGTCGGCGCACCCGGTTGGTACTCTCCGAAGCTGTGTTGCGCCCGCATCTCCGGAATCGCCGGACACGTCCTTCGCGGAGCATGGTCCCGCGAAGCACGCGGCGGACCAGCTTCGCCGGACAGGAGCTCCATGGGGTCCGGCTCCCCGAAGCATGCGGTGACCCGGCCGTTGCACACGACACGTCCCGCGTGGCGGCCTCTCTCTCCGACATCAGGGCGGTGGAGCACTGATGATCCGTCTGGACAACGTCAGCAAGACGTACAAGAACGATGTCGTCGCGCTGCGTGACGTCTCGGTCAACATCACCAAGGGTGAGTTCGTCTTCCTCGTCGGCGCCTCCGGCTCGGGGAAGAGCACCTTCATCAAGCTGCTCATCAAAGATGAGGAGCCCGACGTCGGTGACATCATCGTTGCCGGAAAGCGGCTGCGGAACCTGCGCAACTGGCGCGTGCCGTCTCTGCGGCGCGAGCTCGGCTGCGTGTTCCAGGACTTCAAGCTGCTGCCCAACAAGACGGTGTTCGAGAACGTCAGCTTCGCACTCGAGGTCATCGGCAAGCCCAAGGCGCTCATCGACCGCACGGTGCCGGAGGTGCTGCAGCTGGTCGGGCTGGGCCACAAGTTCGACGCCTATCCCCATGAGCTGTCGGGCGGTGAGCAGCAGCGTGTGTCGGTTGCGCGGGCCTTCGTCAACCGCCCGCGGATCCTGCTGTGCGACGAGCCGACGGGAAACCTGGACCCGACCACCAGCGTCGGGATCATGAAGCTGCTGGACCGCATCAACCGGACGGGCACCACCGTCGTGATGGCCACCCACGACCAGCACATCGTCGACTCGATGCGCCGTCGCGTGGTTGAGCTGCACCGCGGTGAGGTCGTCCGTGACCAGAGTCGAGGGGTGTACGGCTATGGCGCCTAGGTGGCGGTACCTGCTGGCCGAGGTCGGCCTCGGCCTCAAGCGCAACCTGCTGATGACGCTGGCGACCGTGGTCACGGTGACGGTCAGCCTGGCGCTGCTGGGCGTCGGCATGCTGATCCGCAGCCAGGTGGACCTGGCCCGCTCGCTACTCTATCAGGAGGTCGAGGTATCGATCTTCCTGCTGGACAACGTCACCGAGGAGCAGCGCGCCGACTTCGAACAGGAACTGGTCAACAACCCCGAGGTCGAGTCGGTCCTCTACGAGTCGAAGCAGGAGGCCTACGAACGCGCGAAGCAGATCTTCGCGGGCGAGGAGGCGCTGCTCGAGACGCTGCAGCCCGAGGATCTGCCGGCGTCGTTCCGCGTGTCGCTGAACAACCCCGAGAACTTCGACATCGTGCGCTCGCAGTACGTCGAGTATCCGGGCGTCGACAGCGTGCTCGATCAACGTGACGCGCTCGACCGGTTCTTCACGCTGATGAACCTCGTACGGCGCGGCGCGATCTGGGTCGCCATCTTCCAGTTGATCGCGGCGGCCGCGCTGATCGCCAACACCATCCGCATCACAGCCTTCGCGCGTCGTGACCAGACCGGCATCATGAAGCTGGTCGGTGCGACCAACTGGTACATCCGGATGCCCTTCATCCTGGAGGGCATCGCAGCCGGTGTCGCCGGTGCGGTGCTCGCCGGCGGGCTGCTGCTGGTGGGCATGGTGACCCTGGTGTCGGGCATGCGCGAGCAGATCCAGTTCGTGCCGTTCATCGGCGTCCCACAGGTCCTGGCCGTGATGCCCTGGCTCGTGCTCATCGGCGGCGGGATCGCGGCAATCGCGGCGTTCCTGTCGCTGCGGCGGTTCCTGGACGTCTGACGCCACCACGCCACCACGTCGCCACGGCGTCGGTGATGCTTTGTCAGCGCGCGCGGATCCCGTATGGTCCGGGTCGTGCGCACGAACCTTCCCCGCGTGCTCGCAGCGTCGGTCGTCGTGTGCCTGCTCGTGCAGGCACCGGCGGTCGCGTCGCCGGATCGTGACACCCAGCGTAGGAAGCAGGCAGAGCGCCGCGGCGAGCAGATCGAGCAACGGCTCCGAACGACGCGCAGCCGCCTCGCCGAGACGCGTGCCGAGCAGCGCCACACGCGCGCGACGCTGCGCCGCCTCGACGCCGAGCAGACGGCGCTGGCCGCTGAGCTCGCTGCTCTCGACGACCGGCTGGACACGGCCGAGGACCGCCTGGTCGAGGCCGAGACGGCGCTTCGCCGCGCGCAGGGTGAGATCGCGCGCACCCGTGAGGCTCTGAACACCACCGGACGCGACCTGGCGTTGCGTCAGGACCTGCTGCGGCAACGCACGCGCCGCTCGTACATGCACGGTGGTGTCACCTACCCCGAGGCGGTGCTCGACATCGACACCGTCAACCAGCTCGGCGTCTCGCTGCAGTACATGCAGACGATCATGGCGGCGTCGCAGGACCGGGTGGAGGACATCGCCGCCCTCGAGCGTGAGTACGAGGCACTGCTCGCGCGGCTCGACGAACTCAAACAGGTCATCGACGAGGTCCGCCATGAGCGCGCCGAGCAGCGCGACGATGTCGCGGCGCTCGTCGCCGGCAGACGTGAGGTGGAGGCCCGGCTCGCGGCGCGCGAGCACGAGCATCGGACCCTGCTGGCCCGACTCGAGGCCAGTGCCGATCGCTACCGCGCGGCGATCGACGATCTCGAGGCCGAGGGTCGGGCGATCGAGAAGCGCCTCGCCCGCATCGCGGCCCGTCAGCGCGCCGACGGTGTGCGGCGCCCGGACACCGCGTTGCAGTGGCCGGTCAACGGCGTGATCACGTCGGGCTACGGCTACCGCACCCACCCGGTGCTCGGTTACAGTCGGCTGCACGCCGGCACGGACTTCGGCGCGTCGACCGGCACACCGATCGTGGCCGCCGCGGGTGGCGCCGTCGTGTCCGCAGGCTGGATGGGCGGCTACGGCAACGCCGTCGTGATCTCTCACGGAGGCGGGCTCGCCACACTGTACGCCCACCAGTCACGGCTGGCAGTCTCCACCGGCGCGCGCGTCGCGCGTGGACAGGTGATCGGCTACGTGGGGTCGACCGGCATGTCGACCGGACCGCACCTGCACTTCGAGGTGCGCGTCGACGGCGTCACCACCGACCCGGTCCGCTACCTGTAGCACATCGTCGCCGGCGCCTGGGGGCTGCCACTGCGGCGCCGCTGGACGTGGCAGGCTGGGTACCGATGGCTGGTGAATTCGAGGCGCCCCGCCCGCGGTGGCGCGCAGGGTGGATCCCGACCGTCGTGGGCATCGTGCTCGCGGTGGTCGCGGGTGTCGGCGCGTACGTGCTGGTCAGCCGTGCGGATCCCGCCGCATCTGACACGAGTGGGTCAGCGACCGCCGACATGGAGCCGGTGATCGAGCTCTACGAGGCATTGACCGACTCGGCTGTGGACACGCCGGACGGCGACGCCCTGGTGGACGCTGCGATCGACGCCATGCTCGACGAGATCGACGACGAGTACGCCAGGTTCTTCGAGGCCAAGGAGTTCGCCGAGTTCAACGCCACGCTGGACGGCACCTTCTCCGGCGTCGGCCTGCTGCTGTCCGATTCACCGGACGGGCCCGTGATCGTCAGTGTGCTCGAGGGCACCCCGGCGCAACGCGCCGGGATCGACGAGGGCGAACGGATCGTCGAGGTCGACGGCGAGGACGTCTCGGGCGACGATCTCGAACAGATCGTCACCAAGGTCAAGGGCGAGGCGGGCACCTCGGTCTCACTGGGACTCGCGGGAGGAGCGCAGGGGCGCCGGACGGTGGACATCGTGCGCGCCGAGTTCGACCTGCCGCTGGTGGTCGGAGAGATGATCGACGGCGACGTCGGCTACGTCCGGCTCCTGCAGTTCGCCGAGGGCGCCGGGAGCCGGGTGCGCCGCGAGGTGCGCAGCCTGATCGACGACGGGGCGTCCGGCATCGTGCTCGACCTCCGCGAGAACCCGGGCGGCCTGCTGAACGAAGCGGTGTCGGTCGCCAGCGTGTTCATCGAGGACGGCGAGATCGTGTCCGTCGAGAAGCAGGGTGGCGAGCGCGAGTCGTTCGACGCCGTCGACGACGCGTTCGAGCAGGTGCCGCTGGTGGTGCTCGTGGACGGCCACTCGGCCAGCGCGAGCGAGATCGTGGCGGGCGCGGTCCAGGACACCGACCGCGGACCGATCGTCGGCGAGGCCACGTTCGGCAAGGGCACCGTGCAGACCATCGCCCGGCTGTCCGACGGCTCGGGCGCGAAGTTCACGACCGCCCGCTACTTCACGCCGTCGGGTGAATCCATCGAGGGCGTGGGCGTCCAGCCCGACGTCGAGGCCGACACGAGCGCCGAGGACCGCACGAGCGAGCCGGCTGACGACCCCCAGGTGCGCGCGGCGATCGACGAGCTCGAGCAACTGGTCGGCGCGAGGGGCTAGCGTGGCCCAGGACACGACGATCGCGGTCAACCGCCGGGCCCGCTACGACTACGACATCGTCGACACCGTCGAGGCGGGGCTGGTCCTGACCGGCACCGAGGTCAAGTCGCTACGTGACGGCAAGGCATCGCTGGCGCAGGCGTTCGCGACGATAAGCGGTGGTGAGGCGTGGCTGGTCCAGGCGCACATCCCCGAGTACGCCTTCGGCAACCGCGCCAACCACGATCCCACACGGCAGCGCAAGCTGCTGCTGAACCGCCGGGAGATCGACGCGCTCGCCGAGTTCACCCAGGAACAGGGGCGCACGCTGGTGCCCATGCGCCTGTACTGGAAGGACGGGCGGGCCAAGGTGCTGCTGGGCCTCGCTCGGGGCAAGACGCGTCACGACAAGCGCAAGACCATCGCGGAACGTGACGCGGCCCGGCAGGTCGAGCGCGCGTTGCGCGACCTGCAGCGCCGTTGACGCCGACCCTCGCCTGCTCGGGTCGACTCCGGTGCCGGTAGGATGGCCGGGTGGTGCTTCACAACTGCATAGCCTGAATGTTCGTCCCGGGGGTGACTGGTTTCGACAGGTGTCGATCGGTCTCGGGAGAGCGAGCCGAGTATGTCTGGTCAACTCGTAAATCTGTCCAGGCGACAACTAGGTGACGCTGACAACAGCTACGCCCTGGCGGCCTGACAAGGCCTCCTGTCCGCCCGATCCCGCCTGGGGAGAGGGAGCGGACATCAACAACCAGGCTCACCACTGCGCCGTCGTCACCGGCGCCGTGGGACACCTTCAGTGACGTACGGTCGTCCAGCCGCTTGGTTCCGGAGCCGGACGATCCCGACAATCCACCGGGACCTACGCTCGTAGCGCTCCCCTGAACGAGGCACCTGGACCGGGGTTCGATTCCCCGCACCTCCACGTCTGTGACGCCATACGAACCGGTGTCGACGGCGCCCGGCCACCCTGCTGGTCGGGCGTTCGTGTGGTGCTGGTGGGACGCGCACGCGAGCGCAGCTGGGCGCGCTGTCGACGACGACCGCGTCCGGCTGACCGAACGTCGTGCTGGCGACAGCGATGCCGGGATTTGCGTGGCGGCGAACGCCACCACGGTGGTGTCGGGATCGTCGCGGCATCGTCCTGTGGCACAACGGCCGTGCGACACGTCCCAGCGTGACCGCGCGCGACCGCAGGGACCGTCGACGCGGCCGCCGCCGGGTCTAGGTCAGCAGCGCGTGCCAGCGCAATCGGGTCCCACCGCCGACCGCGTCCTCGACCCGCAGCGCGCCGCCGAGTCGCGACGCGCGGGCGGACAGGTTGGCCAGCCCGCTGCGGCGGGCCCTGTCGGTGATGCCGGCGCCGTCGTCGGCGATCTCGAGGTGGACCATCGTCTCGGTGACGCGCAGTCGGACCGTCGCGTGGGAGGCGTTGGCGTGACGCGCCACGTTGGTGAGCGCCTCGCGCGTGACGGCGAGCAGGTCGGGCACGACCTCGTCGGTGACCCTCCCGTCGGCCCGGGAGTCGACGTGCAGCTCGGGGAAGAAGCCGAGCACCGTCTCGGCCTCGCGGCAGACGCGGTCGAGCTGATCGGTGAGGCTCGCCGCGTCGCGTCGGCGGCCGTGCAGGGCGAAGACCGCCGCACGGAGGTCCGCGATCGCGGCATCGACCTGGTCGATCGCTGCGTCGATCCGCTCGGCCAGCGCCGGATCGGCGACTTGGGCGGCGACGGCGTTCAGGTCGAGACCGGCGCCGAAGAGGCGCCCGATCACCAGGTCGTGCAGATCGTGACCGATGCGGTCGCGGTCGGTGAACACCGCTGCACGGCGGCGCTGCGACTGCGCGCGGTCGTAGTCCAGGGCGAGGGCCACCTGGTCCGCGAGCATCTCCAAGGCGGCGCGCTCGTCGGCGCTGAACGGTGCCGTGTCCTTGTCGCGCGCGACCACCAGCGTGGCGAACGCCTCCCCGGACACGCACAACGGCACGATGATCACCGGACCGTACCCACCGACGGCCGTCACCGGCAGCACATGCTGGTCGAGCGCGGAGATGTCGTCGATGACCACCGCGGAGCCACTGGACATCGCCTGCTCCGGCAGCGAGCCGGCGACCGCGAACCGCTCGTTGTCCAGCGCGTCGGCCGCACGGCCCGCCGCCGCGACGACTTGGAGCTCGTCGCCGTCCCGCAACACCAGCGTCGCCGTCGCGGCCTCGGTCAGCTCCCGTGCGCGGCGGGCGATCAGGGCGTGCACCCGCGAGGTCGGGGCGCCACCGAGCAGCTCGGCGGTCAGCTCGCTGGTCGCTTCGAGCCACCGTTGTCGTCGCAGCGAGGTCTCGTGCTGGCGCGCCTTGTCGATCGCCGCGGCCGCCACCGCGGCCAACGTGTCGACCAGCTCGGCGTCGTCGGTGGTGAAGCCGTCGCCGTCGCGGCGGTTCGTCAGGTACAGGTTGCCGTAGACGACGTCGCCCATGACGATCGGCACGCCCAGGAAGCTGTCCATCGGTGGGTGGTGAACCGGGAATCCGACCGCCGCTGGATGTGCGGCAAGGTCGTCGAGTCGGAGCACCTGCGGCTCTTCGATCAGCAGGCCGAGCACGCCGTGGCCCTCGGGCAGATGCCCGATGCGCTCGACGGTCGACGCGTCCATGCCCACGTGCACGAACTGCTGCAGGCTCCGGTCCTCGCCGATCACGCCGAGTGCGGCGTACTGCGCGTCGACCATCTCGTGTGCGACCTCGACGATGCGCTGGAGCACCGCGGCCAGGTCGAGCTCGGCCGACGACAGGCGGACGACGGCGCGGATCAGCCGCCACAGTCCATCGCGCACGCCGACGATCTCATTGGTGTGGCGGAGCAGCCCAGCGCGGAGGTCATCGAGCAGCAGGTGCGCGAATGGCCCCTCTGGCGCGTCCAAGTCGTCCATCGTCCCCCGGGGGACCTCCGCTCCGGGACCGTTCGACTAACGGGACTGTACGCTAATCGCTTGCAGGCGGCAGCGTCAACGCTCAGCCGCACACGGTCCACGCGGACGTGCGTCGCGGCGATCACGACCGGTGGCGTGGGCAGCATCTGGTGGCGGGTCCCTTGACATCTCGCTCAGCGTCACGCCTCGTCGAGCGCGGCGTGGGCCGCCGCAAGTCGTGCGACCGGCACCCGGTACGGCGAACAACTGACGTAGTCGAGTCCGTGCGCGTGGCACCACGCGATCGATGCCGGGTCGCCGCCGTGCTCTCCGCACACGCCGGTCTCCAGGTCCGCACGGGCGTCCGTGCCACCGGTCACCGCCAGCCGCATGAGCTCGCCGACGCCGTCGACGTCCAGGGAGGTGAACGGATCGTGGTCCAGCACTCCCTGACGGACGTAGTCGACGAGGAAGCTGGTCTCGGCGTCGTCGCGGCTGATCGCGAACGTGGTCTGGGTGAGGTCGTTCGTGCCGAAGGAGAAGAAGTCGGCCGACGCGGCCAGCCTGCCCGCGAGCACGGCGGCGCGCGGTGTCTCGATCATCGTGCCGACCTTGTAGGCGATGTCGACCCCGCGGTCGTCCAGCACCGACCGTGCGGTCGTGTCGATGAGGTCACGCGCGCGCGCCAGCTCCGTCGGATCGGCGACGACCGGGACCATGATCTCGGGTCGTGGTTCGTAGCCCTGGTGCGCGCAGTCACACGCCGCCTCGATGATGGCGCGGGTCTGCATCTGCAGGATCTCGGGATGCCGGAGCGCGAGGCGGACACCGCGCAGGCCGAGCATGGGGTTCGTTTCCCGCAGTGCGGTGACGCGCCGCAGCACGTCCTCGTCGTCACGCAGTTGCCGCAGCAGCTCGTCGACCTCGTGCAGCGACCCTGCGGACGTCAACCGCAGCTTGGAGTCGGTGATCCGCTCGGACAGCTCGTCGACGGTCGGGAGGAACTCGTGCAGTGGCGGGTCGACCAGGCGGATGATCACCGGGAGGCCGTCCATCACGCGGAACAGGCCGACGAAGTCGGCGCGCTGCAGCGGAAGCAGCTCGTCGAGTGCCTCACGACGCTCGGCGGACGAGTCGCTCATGATCATGCGCTGCATGATCGGCAGGCGGTCGGTGGCGAAGAACATGTGCTCCGTGCGGCAGAGCCCGATGCCCTCGGCTCCGTAGGTGCGGGCAAGCTCGGCATCGGTCGGCGAGTCGGCGTTGGCGCGCACGCCCAGCCTGCGCATGCCGTCGGCCCAGGACAGCAGCCGCGACAGCCACGTGTCGCTGATGTCGGGCACGAACGTGTCGAGCCGTCCGATGAAGACGTCGCCGCTGCTGCCGTCGAGCGACACCCAGTCACCCTCGGCGATGACCTCGCCGTTGATGGTCGCCCGCTTGCCGAGCAGGTCGATCTCGAGCGCGCTGACTCCGACGACCGCCGGCTTGCCGAACTGGCGTGCGACCAGGGCCGCGTGGCTCGTGCGTCCGCCCCGGGTGGTCAGGATGCCCTCGGCGGCGAGCATGCCGTGGACGTCGTCGGGCTTGGTCTCGGGGCGCACCAGCACGACGCTCCGGCCCTCGCGACCCCAGCGCTCGGCGGTGTCCGGATCGAACGCCACCGCGCCGACGGCCGCGCCCGGCGACACGTTCAGTCCGTGCGCGACGAGCCGGCCGTCCGCGTCGGCCCGGTTCCGGGCGGACGCCTTCAGCTGGGGGTGGAGGAAGAAGTCGATGTTGGCGGGCGTCACGCGGCGCACCGCGTCAGCGCGCTCGATGAGGCCCTCGCTCGCGAGGTCGACCGCGATCCGCACCGCAGCCTGTGCTGTCCGCTTGCCGTCGCGTGTCTGCAGCAGCCACAGCTTGCCGTCCTCGATAGTGAACTCGATGTCCTGCATCTCGCGGTAGTGCTGTTCGAGCGTGCGTGCCATCTGCTGGAGCTCGGCGTGGACATCGGGCATCGCCTCCGCCAGCGCGTCGATGGGCTGCGTGGCGCGGATGCCCGCCACGACGTCCTCGCCCTGGGCGCCCGGCAGCCAGTCGCCCTCGAGCCCTGGCGCGCCGGTGGCTCCGCTGCGGGTCATCGCGACGCCCGTCGCAGACCGCCCGCTGAGGTTGCCGAAGACCATCGTCTGCACGTTGACCGCGGTCCCCAGGTCGTGGGGGATGCCCGCGGCCGTGCGGTAGTCGATGGCGCGCCGCCCGTTCCAGGACGCGAAGACGGCCTCGACGGCCATGCGCAGCTGCTCGAACGGATCGAGCGGGAACTGCGGCGCGATATCGCGGAACCGGCCGACGATCGTGCGCAGATCGTCGGCGGTCAGGTCCGCGTCGCTGGTGACCGCGCGCCCGGCGCGGGCCTCGGCGAGCACCTGCTCGAACAGCTCGTCACGGAGGCCGAGCACCACGGTGCCGAACATCTGCACGAGCCGCCGGTACGAGTCGTACACGAAGTGCTCGTCGCCGGTCAGGCGCGCCAGCCCCCGCGCGGTCTCGTCGTTGAGCCCGATGTTGAGGACGGTGTCCATCATCCCGGGCATCGAGAACTTCGCCCCGGACCGGCACGACACCAGCAGCGGCCGCTCGGCGTCGCCGAACGTCTTGCTGGTCTGCTTCTCCACCACCCGCAGGGCGTCGCCGAGCTGGTCCCACAGGCCGGCGGGAAGTGTCCCGTCGGCGTCCAGGTATGCCAGGCACGCAGCCGTGGTGACCGAGAAGCCCGGCGGCACGGGTATGCCGAGGCGAGTCATGTCGCCGAGGTTCGCCCCCTTGCCGCCGAGCAGGCCCCGGACGTCCTCCCAGTCCTCGAGCCGTTCATAGACCTCGTCGACCTGATCGAAGCGGTAGACCCAGGTGGTGGACATCGCGACCCGTCAGCTCCGCCCGGCGCCGACAGGCTCATTGGCGGGTGTCCCCACTGTCTGCATCCTGACGTCGCGGATGCCCAGCCCGATCAGGATGAACAGGATCCCGACGGCGATCGCCATCGCCGACACGCCGAAGGCCAGGATCGACGTGAACAGCGACGCCTGGAGGAACGACGAGTCCATCGCGACCTCGCGGACGGGGTCCTCACGGTCGAGCTCGGCGTAGGTCATCCCGCCGGTGGCGTCGAGCGTGTGCACCTGGATGATCTCGGCCTGGCAGTACGCCGTCAACGGTCCGTTGACCTCCTGCTCCGGCAGGCAGGCGTCATCGGGGGTCACGATGTTCTGCTCGGCGAGGGTGCTGCTCACGAGTATCCAGGTGGCGATCCCGCCGACGACCATCAGAGCGCCGAGGATGATGGAGCCGATCGAGGCGTATTGACGCAGTGCCATGGCGAAGCCCTTTTGTCGCTGAAGCATGTCGGGTGGCGACGCCGACCTGCCGCCACCGCGGTGGAGGTCGGACGTCGGGTCTGATGTCGTTCAGGTTCGGCGATCGGCCGGCGGAACGGACGGGTCGGTCGTCCCCAACCGCGCGGGTCCTTCGGTCGGGTTCCGCAGCCAGGTGGCGACGGCCCGCCGAAAACGTCCGAGGACGTCGATGCACGCCCGATCGATCGGCGGCGTCGGCCACCGAACCCAGGGGACGGGCGACGCACCCTATCATCGCCGCGGGTGGCCGTCCGGTCGCCCGGGACGCCCCGTCGGCGGCGTCAGGAGGCGACCCGACCATGACGTCAGCAGACGCGGCCGCCGGTCTGCGGCTCGACGAGGCCGCCGGTCGGTGGGTGTTGGCGGCGACCGTCGCCGGGTCGACGAGTGCGTTCCTGTTGGCGACCGTCGTCAATGTGGCCCTGCCTGCCATCGGACGGGACCTCGGTGCCGGCGTCGCCGGCAGGCAGTGGATCGTCACCGGCTACCTTCTGACCCTGTCGTCCGCGATCCTGCTGGGCGGCAGCCTGGGGGACCGCCTCGGCCGGCGCCGCGTGTACGTCATCGGTGTCATGTGGTTCGCGGTGGCCTCCGTGCTGTGCGCGTTGGCGCCGACGCTTCCGCTGCTCGTCGCCGCACGCGTGCTCCAGGGCATCGGCGGCGCGCTGCTGACGCCGGGAAGCCTGGCGATCCTCCAGGCGTCGTTCGCGCCGCAGGACCGGGCCCGCGCCATCGGTGCCTGGTCCGCGCTCGGGGCGATCGGGCAGCTGGCCGGGCCCGTGCTCGGCGGGTTGCTCGTCGACACGGTCGGGTGGCGGTCGGTCTTCGTGCTGCCGCTGCCCCTGTGCGCGTTCGTGGTCTGGGCGTCGCTCGTGCACGTGCCCGAGAGCCGCGACGGGACGGTCAGCGGCCGCCTGGACGTGCCCGGCTCGGCGCTGTCGATCGTGGCGTTGGCCGGGGTGACCTACGCGGTGATCGAGGCGCCGCGCTCGGGCCTGTTCGACCCGCTGCTGCTCTCGGCGCTTGTGCTCGGGATCGGCGCGGCGATCGCGTTCGTCGTCGTCGAGCGCCGCGAGCCCAACGCCATGCTGCCGCCGTCGATCTTCGCGTCGGCGCAGTTCACCTGGGCCAACATCCTCTGCTTCGTCGTCTACGCCGCGCTCGGCGGCGTCAGCTTCCTGCTCGTCCAGCACCTGCAGATCGTGCTCGGCTACACCGGCACGCAGGCTGGCGCCGCGTTCGTCCCGGTGTCGCTGATCATGTTCGCGCTGTCGGAGCGCTCCGGTGCGTTGGCGCAGCGCATCGGACCGCGCCGCCCGCTGACCGTCGCGTCGCTGGTGCTGACCGTCGCCATGGTGCTGCTGGGCATGCTGGACGCCGGCGACAGCTACGTCACCGCGGTCCTGCCGGCGGCCGTGGTCTTCGGGCTGGGCCTGGCCGGGCTCGTGGCACCGGTCACGGCAACCACGCTCGCTGCCGCCGACGAGCGGCACTCGGGGGTGGCCAGCGGCGTCAACAACGCCGTCAGCCGCGTCGCGCAACTGCTCGCCACGGCGGCGCTGCCGGTCGCGGCGGGACTGACCACCGACACGGCCGACATCCCGGCGGACGTCTTCGCGGCGGGCTTCACGAGTGCGATGTTCATCACCGCCGGACTGACGCTGACCGGCGCGGTGATCGCCTGGACGCGCATCAGCGACGACGTGCTCGCCGACGGCGGGGCACGCCCGCGAACCGCCGAGGACCGGGCGCGCCGGCGTGACAGAGCGCCGGTCGATCGCTGGCACTGCGGGGTCGAGAGCGCCCCGCAGCGCGTGCACGCCGCCCACCCGCGACATCGGAGCGACGGCAAAGGGTGACGTCGTCACGGGACCTGACGCATCGGTCGCCGTCTCCAGGTGCACCGTAGGGCGCTCGACGCCACATCCTGAGGACCCCCGTCCCGCGCTGCGACGTGAGCGCTGGGCCGACCTCAACGGCGAGTGGGGCGTTCGCGTTCGACGATGAGGATGTCGCCGCGCCCGGTGCTGGCAGGACGTCGGTGCATCGGTGCTACGGGGTGACCGGACGCCGAACATCGATCCGGCCGCCGGCGGGAGATCACCGAGCGCGCGCAGGCACGGCGGTCGGGTCGCGTCTGACCGGCTCACGCACCTCGCGCGGCGGTACGCGACCGACGGTCCGACCCGGCGCGTGGAGCCGGCGAGTTCCCGGCACGGGCGCCGGCGGCTGACCCCGACCGGCCCCGTTGCCGGCCTTCGGGAGGCCGTCGGTGCAGGCCGTTCGGGCGGTTCGGGCGATATCACGGGACCATCGGGGTCCCACACGCGGGCCGGTGGTCCTGTCGGGCCCCACCATGCTTGTGATTCTTTTCACAGCTCAGCGACGGAGAGGATGACCAGATGGCAGAGGACAGGTTCGAAGTCAACTGGCCGGCGTTCCTGGCGATCGGCATCGGTGCGTTGGCCCTGTTCCTGTCGATCTTCGCCCTGGGTCGAGCCCTGGCCTCGCCGCTGGACGAGCAGCGATTGTCCGATGCGCCGCCGATCAGTGACGATGCCGGCAACATCGGCGTCGAGTTGGACGAGTTCGCCATCCAGCCTGCCGAAGTCGAGGTCGTATCGGGGTCCACGGTCGGCGTGACGAACACCGGTGGGATCCCCCACAACATCGAGGTGGTCGACACGGACGTGGCGACCGGGGACCTCAACGCCGGTGAGTCGGTCGATCTCGATGTGTCCGGCCTCGATCCGGGCACCTACACGTGGATCTGTTCGATCGAGGGCCACGAGGCCGCCGGCATGACCGGCACGCTGACGCTCGTCGGGGACGAAGGCGCAGCTGAGCAGCCGGACGGCGAGGGCAGCGCCGCCGGCGACGGCGCGGCTGCGCAGGCGATGGTGAGCGCGGCCGAGATGGAACAGGCGATGGCCGACTCGATCGGCGCCTTTCCCGCCGAGACCGAGGGTGAGGGCGGCGCGGCGCTCGAGCCGGACGTGCAGTCCGACGGCACGAAGCTGTTCGAGCTGACCGTCGACGAGACCGAGTGGGAGGTCGAACCGGGCAAGGTCGTCGACGCGATCGCCTACAACGGCGTCGTGCCGGGACCCACGATGAAGGTCGACGTCGGGGACAGGGTCACCATCCGTGTGCACAACGAGCTCGACGACACCGGCACAAGCCTCCACCCGCACGGCCTGAAGGACCACGACTTCGAGATCGACGGTGTGACGTTCATCTCGCAGGATCCGATCGCGCCCGGTGACAGCATGAGCTACACGTTCGTCGCCGACCAGGAGTCGGTGATGACCTACCACAGCCACCACATGAGCCTCGAGCAGGTACCCAACGGGCTGTTCGGCACCATGATCGTCGGCGACTACGCCGACAGCGCCGGCGTCAACGGTGTCGTCGACGAGCAGGTGATGATCCTCAACGATGCCGGGAACGTGGGCCTGACGCTGAACGGCAAGTCCTTCCCGGCAACGACGCCCTACGCGTACAAGGCCGGCGACAAGGTGCTGGTGCACTACGCCAACGAAGGGCAGATGGCACACCCGATGCACCTGCACAACCAGCCGGGGACGGTGATCGCCAAGGACGGCTACATGCTGCCGCGCGGTGCCCGCTACACCGGCGACACGTTCAACATCGCACCGGGCGAGCGCCTGTCGGTCGTCTACGAGATGAAGACCCCCGGCACGTGGGTCTGGCACTGCCACATCCTCTCCCACGTCAAGCGCACCGACGGCACGATGTTCGGGATGCTCACGGCCGTGATCATCGACGAGTGATCACGGCCGGCGGCACCTGACCGCCCCCGGGCCGGTGTCCCGGCCCGGGGGCGGCGCCTCCCGGCACGTCCATCTCCATCGGCGCGCGACCGCGGACTGGATGGCTGCGGACCCGGTGGTCACCGACGTCCGCGGGTTCGTCGTCGCGTCCCGTCGCTGGTGGCCGGACCGGTGGGGCCGGGAACAGGGGGCCGTTCGTACTGGAGCCGAGCCTGCCCGGGTGCTCGCGGTCGGCTCCCGTCGCCGTGCAGTTCGTGCACGAGGTGCTGCGCGGCGCCTGACCCGCGGACGAGCGGGACGACAGTAGAATCCGGACGGTCGCCGGTTACAAGGTGACCGGGACAGCTCCGGAACGCGCCATCGACCCAGATCCGTGCGGAGTCCGGGCAGCAGGGATCCAGCTCGTGCGACATCGACACCAGTCCGCGGTCGGCCGGGGGTAGGTACGGCCGGCGACGTACACACCGGGCAGCGACCGTGAGCGACGGCGACACGGAGCTGTCGGAGCTGCGCCCGCAGGTCTCGTCGATCCCGTTGCCGAACATCTCAGGCTACCTGCTGCACGGCGAGGAGATCAACTACATCAACCGTAAGCATCCGATCGTGCTCGTCGGTCCGGTGCTGGGCACGCTGGCCCTGCTCGTGATCGCCGGCATGCTCGTCTCGGCATCAGGTGCGGGCATCATGGTCGGGTTGTTCGGCTGGATCTTCGTCGCGGCCATCGTGGCGTTGCTCGTGCGCGTGCTGCTGTGGGCGCGCACCGTGCTGGTGATCTCGAGCCGTCGTGTCTTCGAGTATCGGTCGCTGATCATCAAGGGCGCCGCGATCAAACCCGTGTTCCGGCAGGGCATCCTGTTCCGCCAGGGCCCGATCGGTCGCTGGTTGAACTACGGCACCGTCATCACCAGGTCACCGACCGGTGACCCGATCCACGTCTTCCGCTGGATCCAGAACCCCCGTGCCTTCTACAGGGCACTGACCGACCAGGCGCACTGAGCCCGCGTCCCCTACGCCGTTCCGCTGGTCAACAGAGCGGTGAGCTGGGCGAACATCGCTTCAGCCTCGTCGTGTGAACGCGCGATTGCGACCGCACCGACCTTGCCGTGCTCCGGCAGGGCGCCCATGAGGTGGAGGGTGACACCGGTGCCCGTCGCCCGGTCGAACGCCAGGCCGGCCGTCCGCACCCGCGCGATGACCACTTCCGGCGACGTTCCCACGAGGCTCGGGTCCTTGAGGTTGTCGCTGGCGATGTAGACCCGGGGGCCGTCGTCGGTGAGCAGGCCGTCGGCGTGGGGGTCGGTGGTCGCGCCGGTCGCCGTCTGGGCCATGCCGAACGGATGGGTCGTGCCGCCGAGGCGCAGGTTGATCTCCGACAGGTGGACGCGGTGGCCGTCGTCGTGGTCGACGACGGTGTAGTCGATCCCGTACGGGCCGACGACACCGGCATCCGCCAGTTGACGGCCCACGGCGACGGTGTGGTCGATGATCTGCGCGCGGTAGGCCCGGTCGGCGGGGAACCGACAGCCCAGGTAGACCTGCCCGCCGGGACCGCCGAGCATCTGATCGTGGGTCGACAGGACCGTCAGGCGACCGGTCGGCGAGATCCATGCCTGGGCGCTCGGTGATGCCGTCCGGCCGGTCACCAGCTGTTCGACGATCGCGCCCTCGTCCTGGATCTTCGCCGTGAACGACGTCCAGGTCTCGCCGGGGGCGCAGAAGACGGTCTCGCGGTCGGCCAGCGCCGCCGACCGTCCGCTCCACGTGACTATCGCGTTGCCCTGGCCGGAGAACCCGTTGTTGAGCTTCACGACGACCGCGTCCACCCCGTCGTGCGCACGACGCAGCTCGTCGACCGCGGCGCTGATCGCCTCGGTCGACCACAGATCCTCCATGCCGGGCAGGACGTTCACACCGGCCGCACGCGCCGCTCGGCGCGAGCCGGTCTTGGAGCCGTGCGCGATGAGATCGGGGTGCGCGGCGAACAGTGGTGCGCCCAGCTCGACGGCGACCCGGCGCTCGGCCTCGGTGACGTTGAAGGGCAGGATCACCGCGCGGTCAGTGTCGCCGCCGAGCGCGGTGCGCACGCGATCGAGCGCGTCGGCGTCGTCCGCCAGGTCGTAGGCGAGCCCGCGCCCCGAGAACCGGCCCACGGTCACGAGCGCCAGCCGCGACCGCGCGTCGGCGGGATCGGGCAGGAAGTCCAGGTAGTAGTCGATCACCGCCGGATCGATCGGCAGGGAGGTCACGTAGGTGATCCGCGCGGCGGGATCGGCGAGCTGCAGCAGCAGGTACAGCAGCCGTTCCTCGTAGCGTTCGATCGCGGTGATCTTGACGAGCTCGCTGGGAGGGAAGCTCAGCGACGGGAGCACGATCAGCGGCCCGTGCGTCGACAGGCCGGCGTCGACGCGGTCCGGCAGGGTCTTCTGAATGGTGTCGAAGGACAACGGTTGGGTCAGCACGGCTGCCCAGCCTAGACGGTGGGGATCAGCGGAAGTCCCGTGACCGGCCGGTCCCCAGGTGCAGATCCAGGCGATCGATCCGGGTGGCGATCAGGTTGACCACACCCTCGGCGCGCTCCAGCCGGCCGTGCACGACCAGGGCGCTGCTGCTGCGGGCGATGGTCCGGTAGCGGGTCCAGACCCCCTCGGAGCACACGACGTTGACCAGGCCGGTCTCGTCCTCGAGGTTCATGAACGTCGTGCCACCAGCGGTGGCGGGGCGCTGCCGGTGGGTCACCACGCCGCCGACTGCCACGACACGGTCCGGCTCAGCGGTGTCGAGGTCGGCCGCGGTCAGCACGCCGTCACGACGCAGCCGGTCGCGGACGAACGCCATGGGGGCGGCGGTCGTCGTCACCCCCGTCGCCCACAGGTCGGCGCCGACCTCGTCGAACAAGGTCATGGGAGCCAGCTCGGGCGCGGTGGTGCCGGTCGTCGTGTGCTCCAGTTGGTCGGGTGCGGCGCGGGCGGCGGCGCCGGCGGCCCACAACGCGCGTCGCCGTCCCGACACCAGGGGTTCCAACGCGCCGGCGGTGGCCAGCGCCTCGGCCTGGGCGACCGCCGGCCGGCACCGCCGGACGAGGGCATCCAGGCTGTCGTACGGTGCGCCGGCGGCGATGCGCTCCGCCAGGTCGTCGCTGACCGTACGGACGTGCGACAGCCCCAGCCGCACCGCCAGCGCCCCGTCCGCCGGGTGCCGCTCCGCCAGCTGCTCGTCGGGGACCCCTGCCGGCTGTGGGGAAGATCCGTCGGTTGGGTGTTGACAGGTCTCCCCAGAGGGGTGGGTGAGGGGTTCCAGCGTGGTGGCGGCCGCGCTGGCGTGCACGTCGGGGCCGCGGACCACCACGCCGTGGCGCTCGGCGTCGGCGATCAGGGTCTGGGGCGCCCAGAACCCCATGGGCTGGGCGTCGAGCAGCGCGGCCAGGAACGCCGCGGGGTGGTGCAGCTTCAGCCACGCCGACGCGTAGACCAGGTAGGCGAAGCTGACCGAGTGGCTCTCGGGGAAACCGAAGTTGGCGAACGCCAGCAGCTTGTCGTAGATCTGGTCGGCCACCTCCCCGGTGATCCCACGGGTGGCCATGCCCGCGTAGAACCGGTCCCGCAGGCGCTCCATGCGCTCGCGGCTGCGCTTGGCGCCCATCGCCTGGCGCAGCTCGTCGGCCTCGGTGGCGGTGAACCCGGCCACCTCGACCGCGATCTCCATCATCTGTTCCTGGAACAGCGGCACGCCTCGGGTCTTCGCCAGGGGCTTCTCGAGCAGCGGGTGCAGGTAGGTGACGTCCTCCACCCCGTTGCGGCGACGGATGTAGGGGTGGACGGATCCACCCTGGATCGGTCCGGGACGGATGAGCGCGACCTCGACCACCAGGTCGTAGAACTCCCGCGGCTTCAACCGGGGCAGCGTCCCCATCTGCGCGCGGCTCTCGACCTGGAAGACCCCGATCGAGTCCGCCCGCGACAGCATGGCGTACACCGCATCCTCCTGCGGGATGTGCGCCAGGTCGATCGCGGTCCGCTCGTGGGCGGCGATCAGGTCCACGGCGCGGTGGAGCACCTCGAGCATCCCCAGCCCCAGCAGGTCGAACTTGACCAGGCCGATCGCGGCGCAGTCGTCCTTGTCCCACTGCAGCACGCTGCGGTCGGGCATCGTCGCCCATTCGACGGGGCAGACGTCGATGACCGGTCGGTCGCAGATCACCATGCCGCCCGAGTGGATGCCCAGGTGGCGCGGGAACCCCTCGAGCTGGGCCGCCAGGTCGACGACAGGCTCCGGCACCGCGTCCGGGTCTGGTGATCCCCGCCGGCCGGCTCGCTTGCGCTCGCCCTCTGGTGATCCCCGCCCGCCGGCTCGCTGGCGCTCGCCCTCTGGTGAACCCTGGGCTCCGGCGGACGGCGCGGCGACCTCGCGCAGCGGGCCCCAGCCGTCGAGCCGCCGCGCCCAGCGGTCGAGCTGGCCGGGGGAGAAGCCCAGCGCCCGGCCGGCGTCGCGGATCGCCGACCGGGGCCGGTAGGTGATCACGTTGGCGACCTGCGCGGTGTGGTGGCGTCCGTACCGCCCGTAGACGTACTGGATGACCTCCTCGCGTCGACCACTCTCGATGTCGAGGTCGATGTCGGGAGGCCCGTCGCGCGCGGGGGAGAGGAACCGTTCGAACAACAACTTCAGATCGACCGGATCGGCCTTGGTGATGCCCAGCGCGTAGCACACCGCGGAGTTGGCGGCCGACCCACGTCCCTGGCAGTAGATGTTGGACCGTCGGCAGAACTCCACGATGTCCCACACGATGAGGAAGTAGCCGGGGAACCCGAGATCGGTGATCGTGGTCAGCTCCCGCTCGATCTGCAGGTAGGCGCCGGGCACCTGCTCGGCGTCGGGTGCCCCGTAGCGGCGCAGGGCGCCCTCCATCGTCAGCTGTCGCAGCCAGCTGGCCTCGGTGTGGCCGGCGGGTACGGGGAAGTCGGGTAGCCGCGGAGCCACCAGGCGCAGGTCGAACGCCGATGCGAGTGCCAGGTCGGTCGTGGTCTCGAGCACGCCGGGGTAGCGGGCGAAGCGGGCGGCCTGTTCGGCGCCGGACCGCAGGTGCGCCGTGCCGGCGGCGGGCAGCCAGCCATCGAGCTCGTCGATACTGCGACGTGCCCGGACGGCGGCCTGCGCGCCGGCCAGGTGGGCGCGTTGCGGCGTGGCGTAGTGGACGTTGTTGGTGACGACGGTCTCGACCCGGCAGCGGGTGGCGAGATCGGCGAGTGCGTCATTGCGGCCGGTGTCACCCGGGTCGCCGTGGTCGATCAGCTCGACCTTGACATGACAGCGACCGAACACCGAGATCAGGTGCTCGAGCTCGCGGTGCGCGGCGTCGAGGCCGTCGCTGGCCAGCGTCTGCGGCACGACGCCCTTGCGGCAGCCGGTCAGCACCGCCCAGTGACCGTCCGCCAGCTCGCCGAGCTCGTCGAGATCGGCGACGGGTGCGCCCTTGCTGCCACGGAGCTGCGCGAGGCTGAGTGCACGGGACAGGGAGGCGTACCCCACCGGATCGCGGGCGATGACCAGGAGGTGGCGTCCCTCGGGATCGGCCATCCCGTTGCCGCGGGTGGCCGAGCCGAGGGTGAGCTCGGCGCCGAACACCGTGCGCAGGTTCAGCGCTCCCGCCGCCTCGGCGAAGCGGACGACGCCGTACAGACCGTCGTGGTCGGTGAGGGCGCAGGCCTCCAGACCGAGTCGCGCGGCCTCCTCGGCCAGCTCCTCGGGATGGGAGGCGCCGTCGAGGAAGCTGAAGTTGGAGTGGCAGTGCAGCTCTGCGTAGGGGGTGGCGGACACCGGCCCGGTCGACCGCGGTGGTTCGTAGGGCATGCGACGGCGTGACCAGGCAGGGCTGTCGCCCCCGTCGGCGATGTCAGGCGCGTTCCGCGCCCGCCCGTCAGCGCGGCGCTGCGAGGTGTCACCCAGCCGATCGGCGAGCTCCCGCCATGGCATCGGGGGGTTGTGCCATCCCATCGGTGCGAAGTCTACTCGAACGCATGTTCGATGCTGTGGCCCCCTCTGCCGCTTCCGCATGAGATTGGGGCTGGTAGGGGTCACGCGTGAACGTGATGATGTCGGGTATTCGAAACGGCAGTGCGACAGGGAAAACGCCGAAAGTGATTGCAGGATCTCGTTGGGTTACCGTCCGGTCGATCCGGTGGTCGTCCACCTATCCTCACTTCCGGCATGGCGGCGTCGCCCCTGCCCGCACAGCCCTGCCGTGGTGGCCAGGCCGCCGCGCACCCGTGTCCGTCCTCGTGCAGGAGGCACCACGTACACATGGCCGCGTCCGCTGACGTGGCGTCCGCGCCACCACCGTCAATCGGCGACACCGTCGCGGGCTACCGCATCGAAGCGCATCTGACGACGGACTCGGTCTCCTCACTGCACCGGGCGGTGCCGGATGGCACGGACGGCGCGACGCCCCTGCCGGTGGTGCTCCGCGTGAGCCGGCCCCTGTCCGATGACGAGGCCGGGCACCTGGTCGCGACGCGGTACCTGCGCGCGGTCAGCGCGGCAGTGGGGGTCAGCCACCCCACGCTCGTCCCGATCCTCGACGCCGGTCGGTCCGACGATCGGGTGTACGTCGCGACCGCCGCCGTGGACGGCGTCACCCTCGACCGGTACGTGCGCGATCACGGTCGGCTCGCACACGACGACGCGGTCGCACTGCTGAGCGATCTCGCGGAGGCACTCGACCACGCCCACGCAGCCGGTGTCGTGCACGGCGCGGTGAGCCCCCGCACGATCATCGTCCACGGGGTAGGGCAGAACGGACCTCGGATCAGCCTGCGCGGTTTTGGCATCGCCACGCTGCTGACCCATCGGGCGACCACGGACCGGGCGGCGATCGATCTCGCCGACATCGCCTACGTGGCACCCGAGCGGTTGCGCGGGCGGGCGATCGACGGTCGCGCGGACCAGTACAGCCTGGCGTGTGCGCTCCACCACTGCGTCACGGGTGGCCCACCGTTCCAACGCGACACCGCCGCAGGGTTGTTCGGCGCCCACATGTTCAGCGCCGTACCGGTCCATCCGACGTTGCAGACGGACGCGGACCGCGATCTGGTCGGGGCGTTGCGGGCGGGCATGGGCAAGCGACCCGATCAGCGGCACGCGTCGTGCGCCGATCTGCTGCGCGCGACCGGCAGGACGGGGTCGCTGCGCGTCGCCGTCGGCGCTGCGTGGAGCACCGGGGACATCGCGGTCGCCCGGAACGCCCGGGACGCTGCCCCGCCCGGGTCGCCCGCAGCAGCGCCGTCGCGCAACGGCCGGGGACCGCGAACGGGGCGCGCGTCGCGACGTGCCGGCCGGGTGGCACCCGGATGGCCGCTCGCCACCCTGGCCGTGATGTTGGGCATCATCTCCACGCTGGCGCTCGCCTCGGTCGTGCGTGACCGGGACCTCGACATCGTCGGCGTCGACCTTCCGGACAGCGTGGCCTCGGGCTCGCTGACCGCGGCCGACGACACGCCGCCCGCTGCGGGGGTCGCATGGCAGCGCGCCGTCGGTGACGAGCCGTTGCACGATCTGCGCGTTGTGGGCGACACCGCGGTCACGGCCGCGGCACACGACGTCGTCGCGGTCGCCGCCGGTGACGGGACGAGACGGTGGACGCGCCGGATCGACATCGGCGTGCTCACCGACATCGCCGTTGCCGATGACGTCGTGGCCCTGCGCGGTGCGCAGTTCCGCGGTCTGTCGACGCGTGACGGCACCCGCCTGTGGCAGCAGGCGGACATCGTGGCTCCCATCAACTCGTTGGCCACGGCCGGTGGGTCCATCTACGGCATCGGTGTCGGCCGCGTCGCGCCGGAACTGCTGGCCCTCGATGCGGAGACCGGCGGCGGCGTGTGGTCCTTCGACGGCGACGGACAGCGCATCGACGACGGGGCGATTGTCGCCGCGACGGAGGACGCGGTCGCCATGCTCGACAGCGAGACGCTGTGGGTGCTGGATCCGGACGGTCCGGTGGTACGTGACAGCCTGGGCGGCGGTGCACGTCCACGCGCCCGTTGGCAGGTGCAGGTCGACGATCCGTGGCTCGACTCGCTGGCGCTGCTGCCCGATGTCGTGGTCGTCGCCGACCGCTCGGGCGACGTCTGCGCGTACGACCCGGCCGATGGCGTGCCGCGGTGGTGCGAGCCCGTCGACGGGATCGCGGAGCAGGCGCCGACCATCATCGCCGACCGCGACACCGTCGTGGCGGTGGTCGGCTCGGGCGCCACCGCGCTGTCGATCGAGTCCGGGGCGCGGCGATGGGAGTTCGAGGCGGAGCGGGAACTCACGCCGATCGCCACGAGCACCGGACGCCACGTCATCGTCAGCGATGTCGGAGGCGGCGCACGCGGGTTGGATCTCGCGACAGGGTACGAGGTCTGGCGCGCGTCGGGCTTCGGCCGGATCACGTCGCTCGCCGGCACGCCGGACGCCGTGTACGCCGGCACCCGCGACGGCCTGCTCGTCCGGCTCGAGCCGCCGCTCGCCGACACCACGTCCTGAGCGACCGTTCACCCCACGTTCATCTGGCGTACGCCGTGCCGTTGTCCGTCATCCAGATCATGGCAACCATGAGCGACCACCTGCAGTCACGACCTGACGAGGCCGTGACCGATGCCCAGGCGCGCCCTCACACGCCGACGCCGCCACCGACCACCATGATCGACATCGAGTCGACGGGAGACATCCGGACGACGCACCACTCTCCGGTGTGGGTGCACGCGGCGCGGCTCGTCGCGCTGGTGGCACTGCTGTACGGATTCCTCGTCGGCATCGACATCCTCGGCGAGGGCATCTCGGGGCTCGGATCCAATACGGCCGGTTCCCTGTTCCGTGGCGTCGCCAACCCCATCGCCGGTCTCGCGGTCGGTGTGCTCGCCACGGTGCTCGTCCAGTCGTCATCGGTCTCGACGTCGACGATCGTCGCGCTGGTCGGCACCGGCGTGCTCTCGGTGTCGGCGGCCGTGCCGATGGTCATGGGCGCCAACATCGGGACCACCGTGACCAACACGCTGGCGTCCCTCGGTGCCGTCCGGCGCACCAACGACTTCCGACGGGCGTTCGCCGGGGCGACCGTGCACGATCTGTTCAACCTGCTGGCCGTGGGTGTCCTCCTGCCGCTGGAACTGCTCACGGGCGTGCTCTCGCGGACCGCCATCGCGTTGAGCGGCCCGTTGGCCGGCGCGACCGGTGGCGAGTTCGAGAGCCCGCTCAAGGCCGCTGTCGGTGCCGGAGCGGCAGCCTTCGAGTCACTGGTCGGTGTCGTTCCCGGACGGGCGAGCGCAGTGCTGCTGATCGTGCTGGGCCTCGGTCTGCTGTTCGTCACCCTGGCGTTGATCACGAAGAACATGCGACTGCTCATCGCAGGTGCGGCGGAGCGCTCGCTGAACGCGGTGCTGGGTCGCAGCGGTGCGCTCGGCATCCTCGTCGGCGTCGCGCTGACCGTGGCGGTCCAGTCGTCGAGCATCACGACGTCGCTGCTGGTACCGATGATGGCGGCGGGCGTGTTGACCCTGCCGAACGCCTACCCGATCACGCTCGGTGCGAACGTGGGTACGACCGTCACGGCGCTGATCGCCGCGCTGGCCGTGCCGCAGGTCGAGGGACTGCAGATCGCGCTCGTCCACCTGTTGTTCAACCTGGCCGGCATCCTGCTGTTCTTCCCGGTGCCCGCGATGCGGCGGATCCCGATCGCCGGTGCGGAGCGGTTGGCCGACCTGGCGGCACGACGTAAGTCGGTCGTGCCCGCGTACATCGTCGGCGTGTTCATCGTGGCGCCCGCCGTGGCGCTGTTCATCCTCGGGTAGCGGGCGCTGTTCCGGGGGACACGCGCCCGATACCGGCGCGGTACGGTGCGTGCAACGCTGGGTGAGGGGAGCCGAGGATGCCGCGACGCCGTGACAGCCTGGACCGGGTGCTGGCGGGTTTCATCGTCATGCTGCACGAGGCGCGCGAGGCGCTGACGACGGCGCTGGCGGCACGACTCGGTGAGATCGATCCGGCCACCGCCCACGGCCGGGTCGCCACGCTGGAGGAGCGGGCGGATGCGGCGGAGATCAGCATGCGCAGGCAGTTGCTGATCCACGCGACGGTGCACGGGGCCGGTGACATGCCCGCGTGCCTGACCTACATGAGCATCGCCAAGGACGCTGAGCGGATCACCGACCTGGCACTGGGCCTCAGCGGTCTGGCGGCGCTGATCACGCCGCCGACCGGGTCCGTACGCGACGATCTGGCACAACTTGGTGGCGCGGTCGTCGCGGTGCTCGAGGAGCTGCCGACGGTGATCGAGCACGAGGACGTCGACGGCGCGCGGGATCTGATCAAGCGTGCGCGCGCTGCCCAGCAGGCGTGCCTGGCGCGCCTGGACGACGTGGTGCGAAGTGAGTCGGAGACCGGTGTACCGCATGCGACCGGAGACACGGCACCAGGAAGGTGGGACAGCTCGACGCAGCCGGTGGCGCTGGCGCTGACATATCGTCACCTGGGACGGATCGCCGCCAACGCGCTCAACATCGCCTCGTCTGTGGTGGTCCCGCTGGATCGTCTGGACTACCCGTCGACGCTCGAGTGATCCGCGCCTGACATCGTCGGTGCCCGTGTCGGGGCGCCGGCCGCGGTCGCGGATCGGGGCCCGGCGGCACACGGTGAGCGTGGCGTGCGCGACGGCGGTGTGGCGTCGGCGTCAGTCGTAGGTCGCCTCGACCCACCACCGGCCGTCCTCCAGCGCCAGCAGATGGGCGGTGCCGTCGGACAGCGCCATCTGGAAGCGCGCCCGTCGCCGCGCCTGGGCGTCATCCCACCAGCGCTCGTCGACCGGCCAGGGTCCGGCCCACCCGACCAGGTCGAGCCACGGTCCCGCGGCGATCGACACGCGGGACGGCTCACCGGTTGCGGTGCACCGTGACGTGACAACCACCGGTCGGTCGAACCGGTCGCGGACGTCGGCCGGCAGGGGGGCGGCATGGACGACCGCCGGGGCGGGCGGTGGCAACCTGCCCGGCCACGGTGGCATCTCGACGCCGGTGGGCACCCGAACGGTGACGGTCCCCGGCAGGCCGGGGCGCGCCGGCTCCCGTGGATCGCCCCAGGCGACCAGTCGCACCTGGTCGGCATGGGTGCGCCCGCCGCCGATCACCGCGGTGTGCACCCGCTCCTGGCCCAGCAGGCCCTGCACGCGGCCCAGCGTCCGCCGGACCTGGGCGTCGATGGTCGCGTGGGTGTCCCACAGATCGGGCTGCACCTCGCCGGCCGGGGCACACTCGTCGGCGTGCAGGCGTACCAGCGACACCCCTGCGGTCGGACGGTTCGAGCTGTTCGACCAACCCTCCAGCTGCCAGCGCAGCCGGTCGACCATGGCGGCGGGTGTGAACGCCCCGTCCAGGTGCCGCCACAACCGGACCTGTTGTTCGTCGTGTACGGTCTCGAGCTCCACCGCCAGCCGCATGCACACCAGACCCGCGCGCTGCAGCCGCTGGTGCAGCGACTCGGCCAGCCCGCGGCCGGCGAAGGCCACCACGTCGACCCGCGCCGCGGGCGGGTCGAACGGTTGGCTGACCAGCAGCTCGGTTCTGGGGGGGTGGGGGACCAGCGGACGCTCGTCCAGGCCACGGGCCAGCCGGAGCGCCCGTGCGCCGTCGTTGCCGAACCGGTCGAGGACGTCGCGGTCGTCGCATGCGGCCAGCGCCCCCAGGGTGGTGATCCCCAGACGACGCAGCAGGTCGGTCAGCTCGGGGCGGTCCAGGGTCGAGACCGCGAAGGGGGCCAGGAAGGCGGCGGTCCCGCCCGGTGGCACCACGACGCGGCGGCTGGCTGCGAGCAGCGCCCCGAACAGCCCGTCGGCGATGCCGACCCGGCACCGGTCCTCGCGCTGATCTGTAGGGGAGATCTCTGCCAACACATCCGTGACGGCGTCGGCGATCCCGGCCACCAGCGCAGCGTCGCCGCCGAAGTACCGCGACGGACCCCTGGTCGCCAGCGCGACCACGCCCGGTCGGACGATCTCCACGCGAGGGCTGAACGCGGCGACCGCGGTCGCGACCGGCTCGAACGCCCGCGCCTCGGCGTCGGGTGCGGAGGGCAGCAGCGTCAGGTCGGGACAGCGGGCCTGTGCCTCGCGTTGGCGTTGGCCGCGTGCCACCCCGGCGGCGCGCGCGGCCGCGCTCGCGGCGACCACCCTGTGGCTGGCGAGGACCGCCGCCGGCCGGCCGGGCGCGATGCCCGCGGCCGTCAGCGGCCAGTCGGTGCACCCGACCACCAGCGTGCGGCGCGCGGCGTCCCGCGTCACGCGACGCCGCTCCGGTTCCGCTCGTCGTCGCGATGCAGCGGAGTGGCGGTGGCGACGGGTCGTGCCGCAGAGACCTCACCGTCCTGATCGGGCAGCCACACCCCGGCATGGCGGGGGCGTCCGGCAAGCCGCCTCCCTTCGGCACGTACACGGACCTGTCGACCGCGCAGGTGACCCGCACCCCATCCCAGGCCCTCCCACACCGCGGCGGTGCCGGTCATGCTGACGTCGAACGACCACCCCGTCGACGCATGGTCCGGCAGCACGAGCAACGCCCGGCGGCGTTCACGGACCCGGGCCGCCAGCCGGCGCTGCGCCGCGGCGGCGGGTCGGGAGGGTGGGCGCAGCGCGACGACCTCGAACGCGTCGAGCAGCGCCGCGACGATCGTCGGCCAGTCGGGTCCGGGATCGGGCACCAGCACGAACCGCTGCAGATCGACGCCGGCTCCTTCGGCGGCCAGCAGGCCCAGCGAATCCAGCCCGACCGCGGCGCACCAGGCGCCGGCCGCGTTGGGGGCTGCGAGCAGCGCGAGGAGCAGGGACGTCGCGCCGGTGCCGGACACACCGACGATGCTGCCCCGTCGCAGCGCGGCGTCGGGGAACAGCGGCTGCAGGGCTGGTGCGGTGGGCAGCAGGTGGTCACGCCGTCCGGTCAGCGTCGATGCTGGTGCGACCACGGCTCCGGGAGCTTGTTGGGACACACATCACAGTATCGAACATGTGTTCGACGAAGGCAACGCCGCTGACCGGTCAAGGGTCGATCGGGTGGACGGGGCGACGATCATGGGTCACCGTCCCACGGTCGTCCTAGGGCTCGTCGGGCATCACGATCCAGGCCACCAGGTAGAACACGGCCTGCGGGCCGGGGATCAGGAACGACACCAGGAAGGCGACCCGCACCACCGTCGGGTCCAGGCCGAAGTAGTCGGCGATGCCGCCGCACACGCCGGCCAGCACACGGTGGTGGCGGGAGCGGTACAGGCGTCGGGGTCTGGTGGACGACATGGTGGGCTCCTGACGTCGATCGCCGTCCGTGGGAACTGCTACGACGGTAGAGCCGTCGGCGGCCCGGGACGCTCAGGGATCTTCCTGATCTTCGATGCCGCGACGGATCGCCGATCAGGGATCAGCGGTGGCTGCCCGCTCCCGCGATCGCGCGCCGTGCGGCCGGCCGGTGCCGTGTGGCGTTGCGCAGTTCGGTCACCGCCAGCACGACGAAGAAGGTCGCGACCGCGACCCCGGCCATCGCCGCTCCCGCCGCCAGATCGAGGTGGTAGCTGGCCAGCAGACCCACGTAGACGCTCAGGACTCCGATGACGACCGCGGTCGACATCATCGCCGCCACCCGTCGCGCCAACAGGCTCGCAGCCGCCGGCGGGGCGATCAGCAGACCGTAGACCAGCAGGTTGCCGACGGTCTGGAACGAGCTGATGATCGCGACGGCGATCAACGCCAGCAGCACCACCCGCGCCGCCGCGGGGTGCAGGCCCAACCCCTGCGCCTTGCGTTCGTCGAAGCTCAACGCCAGGAACGCGCGGTGGAACACGACGACGCCGACCAGCGTCACGACGACCGCCACGGCCTGCACGACGATGGCTCCCGGTGGCGTGCCCAGTGCGGCTCCGAACAGGAAGCCCAGCAGGTCACCCGCGTAGGACGCCCCCCGCGAGATGATCATCACGCCGAGCGCGAGCATCCCGATGAACAGCAGGCCGATGCCGGCGTCCGCCGGCAGGTGCGAGTGCCGCTGGACCGCGTCCACGCCGGCGATCATGACGACGGCCGCGACGCTCGCACCCACGATCGTGGCGGTCGCGTTGCCACCGGCCAGCAGGTAGGCGACCGCGATGCCGGGGAGCACGCCGTGTGCCAACGCGTCGCCCATGAAGGTCAGGCCCCGCAGCACCACCCAGGTGCCGACCAGCGAGCACGTCACCGCCGCCAGTGCGCCGGCCAGCAGCGCCCGCTGCATGAACGCGGCCGTGAAGGGCTCGATGAGCACCTCGATCGGCGTCATGGTCACCTGCTCGTGTCGTCGGGTGTGTGCGGCCGCGCTCGCGCGCCGCCGGCGGTTCCGGCCGTGCGGTTCACGGACGCAGCGCCTCGCTGATGCGTTGGGCGTCCGTCTCCAGCATCTCCAGGTACGTCGTCGCCTCGTCGCCGGTGCCCAGTGATCCCGTGTAGAGCTCGACGACCTGGACGTCCGTGCCGGTCTCGCGCGCGAGGGTCGCGGCGAGCTGCGACGGTGCGGTGCTGTCGGTGAAGATCGCCGGGACCTCCTCGCGTCGGATGGCCTCGGCGAGCGCCTCGATCTCGCGCGCGCTCGGTTCGCCGCCGGTCGACACCCCCGGGATGACGGTGCCGACGATCCGCAGATCGTAGCGGTCGGCGAAGTAGCTCAGCGACGCATGGTTGCTCACCAGCGTCCGACGCTCGCTCGGGATGTCGGCCAGCATCTCCTCGATCCGGCGGTCCAGGTCGGCCAGTTGTCCGGCGTACGGCTGCGCGCGGTCCGCAGCGGCCTGCGGTGCATCGGTCTGGACGCCGATCTGCCTGCCGAGGGCGCGGACCGCGTCCGCCATCCGTGCCGGATCCATCCAGATGTGCGGGTCGACGGCGTCGTCCCTGCTCGTCCCGTGGTCATCGTCGTCATCGGCGGCCAGGGTGTCGACGTGGTCGGCGGCGAAGAAGATCGGGACGCCGGCCGCCGCGGCCTCGTCGAGCGCATCGTCGAGTCCCTCCTCGAGGCCCGCGCCGTTGGCGACGACCAGATCGGCGTCGGCCAGCTCCGCGATCTGGCGCGCCGACGGCTCGAACGTGTGGGGATCGGCGCCCGCGTCCATCAGTACCGAGACCCGGTCGTCGTCCGCGGCGAGATTGCGGGCGACGTCGCCCATGATCGCCGTGGTCGCGACGATCGCAACGCCGCCGGGCCCGGGTTCGCTCGCGGTCGTGGCCGCCTGCGACGTGCACGCCGTCAGCAACGCAACGATCGCCAGCCATGCCAGTCCGCGCGGACCGGAGGCGCGCCGGCAGCGGTGCATGTGGGAAGCGCTGCGCATGGGGATGTCCAGATGATATCGGGAACGATGTTCAACAAGAGGGTCGATACAGGTGTACCATGCACCTGGTAATCATTGCCAACTTCGAGCCCCCGACCGATCGGACGTGCCAGTGGCTCCACCGGTTGTCGAGGCCACGGCGGTCGCCGTGGCCTACGGGGCGCGTGTCGTGCTGCGGGCCTGCGATCTCCGGCTGCCCGGAGGTGCGGTCACGGCGCTGGTCGGACCCAACGGGTCGGGCAAGTCGACGCTGCTGTCGGCGATCGCCGGCCTGGTGCCCGTGACGGCCGGGGATCTGCGGGTGCTCGGCAACCGTCCGGGGCGCAACGGCCTGTCCGCCCGGGTCGCCTACGTGCTGCAGTCGACGCCGGCCAACCAGTCGCTTCCGGTGACCGTGCGCGAGGTCGTGACCATGGGCCGCTACGCGCGCCGCGGCCTGCTCGGCCGCCTGACGGCCGCCGACCGCCGGGCCGTCGACGCCGCGCTCGACCGTCTCGACATCGCCGATCTGGCTGACCGCCACCTCCGAGAGCTCTCCGGAGGTCAGCGCCAGCGGGTGCTCGTGGGCCAGGGGCTGGCGCAGGAGGCCGAGCTGCTGCTGCTCGACGAGCCGGTCACAGGTCTGGATCTCGCGAGCCGCGAGGCCATCATGTCGGTCACCTCCGACGTCCGCGATGCGGGCGGGGCGGTGGTCGTGGCCACCCACGACCTCGAGGACGCCGAGCGTGCCGACCACGTGGTCCTGCTGTCCGGCACAGTGGTCGCGGCCGGCTCCCCGGCCGAGGTGATCACCGCCGCGAACCTGCGGGCGGCGTACCGTGGCCGGCACGTCACCGACGAGCCGGGCGTCGCCCACCTCGACGAGCATGTCGGCTGCCAGGACGTCGTGGTGGATCGCCGATGAGCGCCACGCACCACAACGGCGACCGCGCGGTCGGGCAGACCACGACCGACGACGTGAGCATGACCTCGGAGGCACTGCGCGAGGCGGGTCTGCGCGCCACGCGACAACGGGCGACCGTGCTCGACGCGCTGCGCGGCCGGCCCGACGCGATCACGGCCCAGGACCTGCACGGCGAGCTGCGCGCCGGTGGCGAGCCGGTGGGCCTGACGACCGTCTACCGCACCCTCGCGTCCCTGGCGGATGCCGGGTTGCTCGATGCCATCCCCCGTGACGGCGAGCAGGCGTTCCGGTTGTGCTCGGAGGACCATCACCACCATCTGATCTGCGAGTCGTGCGACCGGGTCGACGAGATCACGGCCGAGGAGGTCGAGCGGTGGGTCGACGCCGTGGCGTCGCGCCGCGGGTTCCACGTGACCGGTCACCGGGCCGACATCTTCGGCCTGTGCGCCGGGTGTGGCACGTCGGACCTGCCGCCTGACGACGCCCAGTCGGGGAGCTCGCCGGTCAGGTAGCGCCGGACGCGCCGCCCCGCGAGGCGCCAGGAATCGGTGTGCGGATGTGTCACCCTGGGGCGCCATGACGCTGCTCCTGGGCTTCGCCGTCGCGCTCATGCTCGCCGTGCTGATCTCCGCACTGGCCGAGCGCAGCGTTCTGTCGACCGCCGTGATGTTCCTCGCGTGCGGCGTGCTGATCCAGGGGGTCGGCATCGTGCCGGAGAGCCCCGAGGAGGTCGTCGAGCTCGTCGCCGAGCTGGCGCTGTTCAGCGTGCTGTTCACCGACGGCATGCTGGTCGGCGTGCGCGACCTGGCCGTGGCGTGGCGGCTGCCGGGCCGCGCGCTGCTGCTCGGCATGCCCCTGACGCTGGTCGGTACGGCCGTCGCGGGCCACTACATCGTCGGACTGCCGTGGGTCGAGGCGTTCCTGCTGGGGGCGGCGCTCAGTCCGACCGATCCCGTGTTCGCGTCCGCGATCGTGGGACGCCCCGAGGTGCCCTACCGGCTGCGTCACCTGCTCAACGTCGAGAGCGGCATCAACGACGGTCTCGCGCTTCCGATCGTGCTCGTGCTGCTGGCCGCCAGCGGGGGGGACACCGAAGCGGCGACGGCGCTCGAAGAGGTCGGCCTCGGGCTGCTCGTCGGCATCCTGATCCCCCTGATCACGATCCGCCTCGAACAGTCACGCTTCTTCGCGGCGTCCGGGCCGTACGAGCAGCTCAACGGGTTCGCGATCGGTCTGCTGGTCTACACGGTCTCGTCGGTCACCCACGCGAACCTGTTCCTCGCAGCGTTCGCCGCGGGTGTGACGGTCGCCAGCACCGGTCCGCGGGCACGTGAGGCGTTCCACGAGTTCGGTGAGGTCGTCGCCGAGATGTTCAAGCTCGCGGCGCTGTTCGTGTTCGGCACGTTCCTCATCCCGGAGGTCTTCACGGTCGCGCGCTGGCCGGTGTACGTGTTCGCGGTGGTGGCCGTCGTGGTCGTCCGACCGCTGACGCTGCCCGTCGCCCTGGCCGGCACCGGGTTGCACAAGGGTGAGTACGCGGTCGCCTCGTGGTTCGGCCCGAAGGGGTTCGCCAGCGTCGTCTACGGCCTGCTCATCCTGCAGTCCGACATCGCCGATGCGTCGCTGCTGTTCCAGGCCGTCGCGCTCGCCGCGACGGTGTCGATCGTGCTGCACTCGTCGACCGACGTCGTGATCGCCAACTGGTTCCGCGACCGCTACGCCCACGTCTGACCGGCGCGCACCTCCGGTCGTCCGCGGGTCAGCTGTCGAGCTCGCACAGGGCGACGGCCGTGTACCCGCGCGTGCGCAGCCGCGAGAGCAGGACATCGACGCATTCGACCACGTTGGCGCGTTCGGCGGCGCCTTCGTGCAGCACGAGGATGGCACCGGGTCGCACCCGCCGGTCCAGCAGCCGCGCGGCGCGGTCGGGCGCCGTGATCGGATCGCGCGCCAGCGTGATGGAGCCCAACGCGCACGTCAGGCCGTGACGACGTGCGACGGCGAGCTGGTCGGGACGGATCCACCCTGACGCGGGCCGGAAGTAGCGGATGCGTCCCCACGGCGCCAGCGTGTCGACGCAGGCCAGGAGCTCACGCTCGAACCCCGCACGCGTCACCATCACGTCCGGCGCGGCGTTCATGCCGTGCGCGCCGAGCTCGTGCCCGTCGTCGACGATGCGCCGCACGACGGTCTCGTTGCCCACGACGTGGCCGCCGATGACGAAGAACGTCGCCGTGGCGTCGTGGCCGGCGAGCACGTCCAGCAGCGCGGGTGTGACCGCACCGTGCGGGCCGTCGTCGAACGTGAGCGCGACCGCCCGCCGGCGCGTCGAGACCTCGAAGCGCACGTTGGCGAGTGCACGCGTGGCGAGCGTGGTCGTCCACCGCGGCTGCGCCACCGCCATGTCCGCGGCACCCGCGCGACGCAGCGCCGCGCTGGCACGACGAACGACTGACCCAGCGGATCCTGCCATCGATGCGCCGTCAGGCCGGTGACGCCCAGGTGGTGGGAACGTCGGCGCCGCCTTCACGCGTCCACCGCCGGTCACCCCGGTACAGCATCGCGTGGGAGGAGATCCTGCCCGCCACCAGACCCTCGCCGAGGGTGAACGACGACGCCTGGTGGATCAACGACGGCGGCACGAAGCCGAACACCTGCGCGAGGTGCTCCGTGTCGATCCGCGAGTTCATGCGCAGCAGGATCAGGTTGTCGCACTGCGCGAGCACGTTGGCGTGGATCTTCTGTGGCTGCTGTGTCGACAGCAGCAGGTACAGCCCGTACTTGCGTCCCTCGGCGGCGATCCGGATGACGTGCTCCGTGGCCAGCGCCTGTATGCGGTCGTGCGGCACCTGCGGACACACGTTGTGCGCCTCGTCGATCACGACCAGGCGGGGCACCCGTTCGTGGCGCCAGCGCCACAGCCACTCGAGCGCCGCCGTCGACAGCACCGCGCGCTCCGCGGCCGAGTCCGTCCGGCCCAGGTCGAAGATGATCACGCGGCGCTCGTCGGGCAACGCCTCCAGAAGCGGCGTGTCGTCCTTGCCCACCCACACATCCCAGTCCGGTGCACCCACGTTGCGGATGTGCAGAGCCAACGCCTGCATCCGTGGATCGTCCGCAGCCTCCGCATCGGCGAGCAGGCGGTCCAGCGTCAGGTGGGAGGGATCGTAGGCCGCGTGCAGTTCGCGGAACGCACCGAAGCGCTCGGCGTCCGCCAGCGGATCGAGGCCGAGCACCAGGGCCTGCTGCTCGAGCGTGAGCCGTCCGAAGACCACCCGCAGGGGCATCGCGCCCTCACCGGGCCCGACGACGACGATGCGATCGCGCAGGTGCTCCCAGTGCGCAGCCACGCGTTCGTACATGTCGCCGTGCGCGCCGGACTCGTCGGGCGGCAGCAGATCGCCGAGGCCGACGTAGTCCGAGTTCGGATCGAGGATGACCATCTCGATCGTGGTCTCCAGCAGCAGCCGCTCGAGCAGCACACCGAGGCCGTAGGTCTTGCCCGAACCGGACTGCCCGCACAGGAACGTGTGGCGGTTGAAGCCCTTGGCCGACAGCAGTGGCAGCACGTCGCCGGAGCCGTAGGTGGCGGCACCGGTCGTGAGGCCGACACCCTTGCGGCTCCACTCGATGTACGCGTCGACGAGCTCGCCGGGCGCCTCCTCCAGCGGGGCGAGGTCGAACGTCGCGTGTCGATCCAGCGGGCCGAAGCCGTCGTCCGCGACCGCCGCGAGCAGCAACCCGTCGCCGGCGGCCAGCCGGATGCTGACGGTCGCCGACGCGGTCCCCGGCGTCCCTTCACCGCCGAGCGCCGACGAGAGGTCGACCGACACCTGCGGACCCGGCCGCGTCGTGATCCTCTGGTCGGTGACCTGGCCGAGGTAGCTGCGCCCGTCGCGTGTCGTCAGCAGCGCGTAGCCGCCGACCGGCAGCGGCCGCGACAGCGCCACCTCGAACGCGAAGGTGTGCCCGTCGACGCTCCACGCACCCTCCTCGAAGCTGGCGGAGCGGCGCAGTTCCGCGCGGACACGCGCGATGCGCTCACGGAGGCCGGCCACTCCCACCTGGTCATCGAACTCTGTCATCGCCGTCCCTTCGCCTCACTGGTCTCGCCTGGTCCACCACCGCCAGGCCTGTGGCCGCGGCACCCACACCCGTCGGCTGAGCATGACAGCGACGCGCAGATCCGCAAGGCCTGTCGGGCTGCGCTCGTCGCGACGGGGTGGGTGCGCGTACGCCGAGTGGCAGCGCGGACCCGATGTACGTTCCGGCACAGGCCGTCGCGGCGGTGCGGTGGTCCGGTCCGCAGACGGATCCATCTAGCGCAGCGGATCGCGCCGTGGTCCGGGTGGAGGGCGACCTGGATCGCCGGCCAGCCGCTGCTGCCGCCGCTGTTCCTCGAGATCGACGCGGCGCCGGAGGTCTTCGTCCCGTCGCATCCGCTGCTGCAGCTCGTCGCGTCGGAACGTCAGCCAGTCGATCACGCTGCGCACGCCGAGCGCGATCAGGCTGTACACGAACATCGCGAACAGGATCGACACGTCGAGCGTCGAGCCGTCCGAGATCGCCTGCTGCGGGAAGATCCCGCGGAACGGCTCCATGGTGTCGGTCAGGTGCCGGTAGACCCACTGGCTGAACCCGGCATCCGGGTTCGCCCCCAGCAACAGCAGCACGAAGCCGAACGCGAGGATGATCAGCGACACGATCACCCACGCGTACGCGACGTAGGAGATCACGCGTGCGATCGCGACCGTCGTCGATCGGCGGCGCAGCGTCGTGAGCTCGTGCTCGAGCTCGGTGCGGACGTCACCGGTCTGCTGTGTGCTCATCGGCATGCCGATCGTGGGCGTTGTGGTCGGGCTCCTCGCGGACCTGCTTGATGAAGTCGTCGTCGATGCCCACATCGACGACGCTGCCCGACAGGGCACCCATCGCCGCGCCGACCGCCATGCCCAGCAACGGGACCAGGCACAGCAGCCCGAACAGCATTCCCCAGAACGCGTCGGACAGCGCGCCAGCGCCCGTCATGCTGTGCAGCTGCTCCGTGCGGGGCTTGCGCTTGTCGGCAGGCCACTGGACGATCGCGGCGTCCTGCACGGTGATCAGCTGCTGGCGCTGGAGATCCTCCAGCGTGCTCAGCACCGCTCGAGCGCCGCTGGAGCTGTCGAACTTCAGCACGGTAAGGGGCCGGTCGCTGACCCGGAGCCTGCGCACGCCCTGGGTCACCCGCGCCCCCGCCGCGCCCGCGGCTGTGGCGCCTGGACCTCTGCCTCGTGGCGTGCCAGCCAGCGGGCGAGCGGCGTGGGCAGGCTGGCCGCGCGGTCACCCCAGTCGTAGACGACCGTCGATCCGGCGACAACGTCGTGCAGCGCGCGGCGCTCGGGGTCGACCAGGATCCCCAGCAGGCCCAGACCGAACAGCGCGAAGCTCAGGGGCAGCGTTGCCACGCGGAGGAAGGCGCGCCGTCCCGACAGCGGAGCGCCCACCCGATCGACGACGCGCAGGCCCACGAGGGCCATGCCGGGCGTCCGGCCGGCGACGGCCGTGCTCGCCCACCAGTACATGAAGCACCACGTCACCAGGAGCGCGCCGAACAGGAACGTGCCGCGGATCCCCCAGTCGGACGGCCCGCCTAGCGTGCGCCAGACCGAACCCACCGCACCGCTCGTGATGGTGAACGCGCCGACGGCGATCGCACTGTCGAGCACGTGTGCCGCCAGCCGCGTCACCGGGCCGGCGTAGTGGCCGGTCACATCGGTGATCTCTGCGTTGGGATCGGGCATCGAATACGACGGCCCGCCGTCGCCCGCGAGCTCGGTCGGGCCTGCCGGCAGGCTGTGCTCATCGCGCGACAGCAGGCGCATCACCGTGCGCGTGACGACCACGTCAAGCCCCAGCAGCTGGCGGCGCACCATGTCGAGGATCGACTCCGCGAGGCTGCCGGTGCTCTCCGCGACGATGTCGGGGATGCCCGCCCGGTCGACGATGTCCGCGACATCGACGCGATCGATGATCCGATCGATGTCGGCGCGGTCGAGCAGGGCGTCGACGTCAACCCGGTCGAGCAGGGCGTTGACGTCGACACGGGCAAGCAGGGCGTTGACGTCGACGCGGGCCAGCATCACGTCGGCGTCGACGCGGGTGAGCAGCCGGTCCGGGTCGACGCGGTCGAGCAGCGCGTTGACGTCGATGCGGGACAGCAGGTGGTCGACGTCGACGCGGGCGAGGACCTCGTTGACGTCCAGGCGCTCGACGATCTCGTCGGGACCCACGACGTCGAGCATGCGATCACGCAGCGAACCGGCGAGCCGCCCGAGGGGCCCCATCGGGCCGGGTTCGTCACGCCGCGCGCCGTCACCCGCCCGCCCCGGTTGATCGAACACCGCCCCGAGAGCGAGCAGGACGGTGGCGGCAGCCACGACGCGGGCCTCGCGCACGTCGTCACCTCCGGTCGTCATCGCGGTGCGTCGAACCTACGCCCTCGCCGGCCGGCGGGCCATGACCCGGCTCGCGGCGGGTGGAACGCATCAGGCGCGCGCAGCGATGGTCCGGACCGGCGTCGCGGGGTACAACTGGCGCATGCTGTCGGTGCTGTCGCCCGCCAAGACCCTCGACTACGAGGCGCGCCTGCCGACCCGCAAGCACTCCCAGCCACGCATGCTGGACCGTTCGGAGGAGCTCGTCGACGTCATGGTGAGCAAGTCGCCCGACGAACTGGCCGAGCTCATGGACATCTCCGACGAGCTGGCCGAGCTCAACGCCAAGCGGTTCGCCGACTACACGACGCCGTTCGACCGTCACAACGCGCGCCCTGCCGTCCTCGCGTTCCGCGGTGACGTCTACCTCGGCATGCAGGCGACGACGTTCGGTGAGCGTGACTTCACCGAGGCCCAGAAGACCGTGCGCATCCTGTCGGGGCTGTACGGCGTGCTCAGACCACTGGACCTCATGCAGCCGTACCGCCTGGAGATGGGCACGAGGTTGCAGACCGATCGCGGCCGCTCGTTGTACGACTTCTGGGGCGACGGCATCACGGCCATGCTCAACGCGGACCTGGCGGCCTCCCCCGGGCCGGACGCGCTGATCAACCTGGCGTCCGAGGAGTACTTCAGGTCGGTCCGTCCCGACGGCATCGACGGGAGGATCATCCGCCCGCGCTTCGTCGATGGCGACGGGTTGGGCGGCTACCGGGTCGTCTCGTTCTTCGCCAAGCGCGCTCGCGGGGCGATGGCCGCCTGGCTGGTTCGCAACCGCGTGCGCACCCTGAAGGGCATCCGTGACTTCGACGGGCTCGGCTACCGTTACGACGCGGACCGGTCGACGACCGAGGAGCCGGTCTTCGCACGGGGCCGCTGACGGGACCGTCGCCGGCGCCGCCGGGCGCCGACGCAGCCGCCGCGCCGACGCACCGGCACTTGACGCGTCTGCCCACAGGTGTTGACCTGTACGCTGATGCACGTGGCCGCAACAACACCCGCCCACACGAACGCAAGGGCAGCGTCATGCGCAACAAGACCCGTCTGACCACCCCGCTGGTGCGCCGTGACGGCGTGCTCCAGCCCGCCTCGTGGGGCGAGGCGCTGGCAACCGCCGCGGCGGGCCTGCGCAACGTCCGGGACACGCACGGCGGCGAGGCCATCGGCATGTTCTCCTGCTCGAAGGCCACGAACGAGACGAACTTCCTCGCGCAGAAGTTCGCGAGGGTGGTGCTCGGCAGCAACAACATCGACAGCTGCAACCGCACCTGACACGCCCCCAGCGTCGTCGGTCTGGCGACGGTGTTCGGTGCCGGAGGCGGCACCAGTTCCTACGAGGAGGCGGAGCACGCCGACCTCATCGTCCTGTGGGGGTCCAACGCGCGCAGCGCGCACCCGATCTTCTTCCACCATGTGCTCAAGGGCGTCCACCACGGCGCCAAGCTGTACTGCGTCGACCCGCGTCGCAGCGAGTCCGCCGAGTGGGCGGACGTGTGGTTGGGCATCGACGTCGGCTCCGACATCGCCCTCGCCAACGCCGTGGGGCGCGAGATCATCCACGCCGGGCTGACCAACCGCGAGTTCATCAGGCGCGCGACCACCGGCTATGAGGGGTACGCCGCGTTCGTCGAGGCCTGGACGCTCGAGCGCGCCTCACGGATCACCGGCGTGCCCGCCGAGGCCATCCGCGATCTGGCGCACACGTACGCCCGGGCGGGCCGCGCCCAGCTGTGCTGGACGCTTGGCATCACCGAGCACCACAACGCCAGCGACAACGTCTTCGCGTTGATCAACCTGGCGCTGCTGTGTGGCCACGTCGGTCGCTACGGCTCCGGCCTGGTGCCGTTGCGCGGCCAGAACAACGTGCAGGGCGGCGGCGACATGGGTGCGCTGCCCAACAAGCTGCCCGGCTTCCAGGACGTGGCCGACGATGACAGACGCGGGAAGTTCGAGGCGTTGTGGGGAACTGAGATCCCGGCGACCCCGGGGCGGCACCTCACGCTGATGTTCGACGGCATCGAAGAGGGCGAGATCCGCGCGCTGTACATCATCGGTGAGAACCCCGCACAGGCGGAGGCTGACGCCGGGCGTGCCCGGCGCCTGCTCGACGCGGTCGACTTCGTGGTCGTGCAGGACATGTTCATGACCCGGACAGCCGAGATGGCGGACGTGGTGCTGCCGGCAGCGGCCGACTGGTGCGAGGCCGAGGGCACGGTGACGTCCAGCGAGCGTCGCATCCAGCGCGTGCGCAGGGCACTCGACCCTCCCGGGGAGGCACGTCCTGACCAGCAGATCATCGCCGCACTCGCCGGCGCGCTCGGTCACGACTGGGGCACCCCGACGGCGGAGGAGATCTGGGACGAGCTGCGCAGCCTGTCGCCGATCCATGCAGGGATGAGCTACCGCCGACTCGAGGAGCACGGTGGGCTGCAGTGGCCCTGCTACGACGAGGACCACCCGGGCGAGCTGTTCCTGCACGCCAGGCTGTGGGACGACCCGGTCACCGGACCGCGGGCGCCGTTCACCCCGGTCGAATACGCGCCGCCGGTCGACGAGCTGACCGACGCGTTCCCGCTGCGAATGACCACCGGGCGGCACCTGGATGCGTACAACACCGGCGTGCAGACCGATGGCTACACCTCGCCGCTGCGCCATCAGCGGCGCAGCGGGGCGAGGATCGACGTGTCGCCCGAGGACGCCGATCGTCTGGAACTGGCGACCGGTGACGTGGTCGAGGTGGCGTCGCGTCGCGGTGCGATCGAGGCCCGGGTGCGGCTGCACGACGGGCTACGCCCCGGTCTGGTCTTCATGGCGCTGCACTATCCCGACGAGACCGACGTCAACCTGCTGACGATCGAGGCGTGGGACCCCAAGAGCGGGACCGCGGAGTTCAAGGCGACCGCCGTGCGGATCACGAAGGTGTCCTCCGGGAGGACCGGAGTGGAAGGGCACCAGCAGGTGACTGCCTAGCATGCATGCCGTCCGCCTCCTGGGCCGTGGGAAGGCAGCGACGAGGGAGCTGACTGACTGAATGGATCTTCGCTTCTCCGGCGCCGAACCGACGGACGAGGAACGCGCCACCGTCGACACCGTGCTGGGTCCCCCCGACTCCAGCTGGGTCGGTGCCATCGACCGCACCGTGACGGACACCCGGTTGGCGCACACCGGCCGGGGTGTCCGGGCGCGCCGGGACGAGCTGCTGCCGGCGTTCGACGCCGTGCAGTCGCAGGTCGGGTGGATCAGCGAGGGCGCGCTGATGTACATCTGCCGCCGCCTGTCCGTGCCTCCCGCCGAGGCGTACGGTGTCGCGACCTTCTACGCGCTGCTGTCGGTCACCGAACGCCCGCCACGCGTGCTGCACGTGTGCGACGACGTCGGCTGCCGGGGCTTCGGCGCCAGCGAGCTGATCGCGCAGCTGCAGGATGGGTTCGGGGCCGAGGGTGAGGTCGTCGCCGGCGCGGCGTGGAAGCGGTCGCCGTGCATCGGTCAGTGCGACCGTGCGCCCGCGTGCTACGCCCAGCTGGCGGGCACCGACGACACCGTCCTCGTGCACGCGTCGGCCGACGCCGCCACCGCGGTGCTCGGTGATGCGGTCAGCGATACCGAGCGGGTCGTGCTGCCGCAGCAGGGGCAGGAGGGCCTGCGCCTGCTGCGGCGCGTCGGGCGGGTCGACCCGACCGATCTCGATGCCTACCGCGCCGATGGCGGATACGTGGCACTGCGCCGCGCCATCGAGCTCGGTCCGGAGGGCGTGCTGCGCGAACTCGCCGACGCCAACATCCGCGGCCGGGGCGGGGCGGCGTTTCCGGCCAGCACCAAGTGGGAGGCGGTCGCGAAGGCACCCCGTCGACCCAGGTACCTGATCTGCAACGCCGACGAGTCAGAGCCGGGGACGTTCAAGGACCGCGTGCTGATGGAGGGTGATCCGTTCGCGATCATCGAGTCGATGACGATCGCGGGGTTCGCCGTGGGCGCCGAACAGGCGTACCTCTACATCCGGGGCGAGTACCCGCTCGCGACCCGGAGGATGCGTCACGCGATCGATCAGGCACGCCGCCGTGGTCTGCTCGGCGACGACGTGATGGGTGCGGGGTTCCGCTTCGACATCGACCTGCGGCGGGGCCAGGGCGCGTACATCTGCGGTGAGGAGACCGCCCTGATGAACTCGATCGAGGGCTACCGCGGTGAACCGCGCAACAAGCCGCCGTTCCCCACGGTCGCGGGCCTGTTCGGCCAGCCGACGGTCATCAACAACGTCGAGACGCTGGTCAACGTCCCGGCCATCGTGACCGGTGGCGGGCGCGCCTACGCGGCAGTCGGCACGCGGGACACGACCGGCACCCGGCTGTTCTGCCTGTCCGGCGACGTCGAGCGCCCCGGCGTGTACGAGGTCGAGTCCGGTACGACGCTCGGTGATCTGATCGCGTTGGCCGGTGGGAACGTCGACGCGATCCGTGCGGTCCTGCTCGGCGGCGCCGCGGGCGCGTTCGTGACCGCAGACATGCTGGATCTGAAGCTGACGTTCGAGGACGCGCGCGAGGCGGGTGTGGGGCTCGGATCGGGCGTGATCATGGTGTTCGGACCCGAGCAGGATCTCGGCGACGCCACGCGGCGCATCGCGCGGTTCTTCCGCGACGAGTCGTGCGGGCAGTGCGTGCCGTGCCGCGTCGGCACGGTGCGGGTCGAGGAGGCGCTGGACCGCTACCTGCGCAACGGCCACGACGACGACGACCGCCAGCTCATCGACGAGCTCGACCAGGTGATGAAGGACGCATCGATCTGCGGGCTCGGACACACCGCGAGCACCGCGATCCGCTCCGCGCTCGACGCGGGCCTGCTCGATGCAACGGACGGGTGAGGCGAGCGTCACGAGCCGGTGAGCGGGGACAAGGAGAGCGAACCATGACGGACGTCGGCGTCCCGACCGACACCTCCACACCAGCAGCGCGCACGGTGACGATCACGCTGGACGGCACCGAGATCGCGGTGCCGGAGGGCGCGACGCTGCTCGACGCGTGCCGGTCGCAGGCGATCGACACGCCCACCCTGTGCTACTCCGACGTGCTCGATCCGGTCAACGCGTGCCGGGTCTGCGTGGTCGAGGTCTCCGGCTCGCGCACGTTGGTGCCGGCCTGCTCGCGCCCTGCCGAGGACGGCATGGTCGTCGCGACCGACAGCGACCGGGTCCGCCACAGCCGCCGGATGGTGCTCGAACTGCTCGCCTCGTCGGTCGACCTGTCCTACGCCCACGACGACGTGCACGGCTGGATGGACCGCTACCACGTGGACTCGGGCCGCTATGGTCCGCCCGCGTCCGGCGGTGACCGTGACGCCCACAAGGCAGCGCCCGGCCACCACGGCGCGGTCGACGGGTTCGCGGCCGAGACGGTGGCACAGCCGCCGAAGATCGACAACGCGCTGTACATGCGTGACTACAGCCGCTGCATCACCTGCTACAAGTGCGTCGAGGCGTGCGGCGAGGACGCGCAGAACACGTTCGCGTTGACCGTCGCGGGCCGCGGGTTCAACGCCGGCATCGCCACCGAGTACGACAAGGAGCTCGGCCAGTCGGCGTGCGTGTTCTGCGGCAACTGCATCAGCGTGTGCCCGACCGGGGCGATCATGTTCCGCTCCGAACACGAGCTGCGCGAGGCTGGGCTCTGGGACACCGACGCGCAGGAGGTCACCCGCACCGTGTGTTCGTTCTGCGGCGTCGGCTGCAACCTGGAGCTGCACGTCCAGGACAACCGCATCGTCAAGGTGACGTCACCGCAGGACCATGACGTGACGCGCGGCCACCTGTGCATCAAGGGCCGGTTCGGCTACGACTACGTCCAACAGCTGCCCGACCCGATGAACACCCCGATCGACGAGGTGCTCGACGCTGCCCGCCGCTCCGCGTAGGCGCGGGTCAGCGCGCGCGTGCAGGCCGCAGCATCGGGACGCCGTCGCCCCGAGGCGGAGCGTCGACCGTCACGATCAGGACGCGGCCGCCTAGCTTCGTCGGGCGCGCCGGCGGTCCGACGCGTAGACCATGGTCGCCGCGTCCTCGCCCTCCTCGCCCGCAGGGTGGTCCGGGTCGCGGTGGGCGGGGCGCTCGGGGTAGTACGCCGGCTCGCCGATGAGGCTGCGCGGGCCGGACCAGGCGGTGGGCGGCGCCACGATGTGATCGGCCAACTCGTACGCGACGGATTCGTAGTTGACCCGCCAGCCGTGGAAGTGCGGCCACGCCTCCTCCGGTGGACGCTCGGCCGTGAAGCCCGCCCGCTCGAGGTGCTCGACGCCGGCGAGGAAGTCGTCGTAGCTCAGCTCGATCGGATCGTCGGGCCTGGGGTCCGGGTCGTAGGCGATGCCGACGGTGTCGGCGAGCGTGCGGAAGCACACGAAGCCCATGCGCACGACGAGCCGGGCCTGCGACGGCGCGGTCGACGGGCACAGGGCGAGATGCATCGCCGCTGCGTCGCACACAGCCAGCAGACCGATGAGCCAGGACCGCTGGGGCAGCGGTGAACGGAAGCTGATGAGGACGGGGTAGTTGGAGTGGCTCTCCGCGACGTCGGCGGCCCAGGCCTCCCAGTCCTGGTAGAAGACCCCGAGGTCGTCGACGATGTCGACGAGCTGGTGGCGGGCGAGGATCTCCGGGCCCCACGGAGGTGAGCCGCCGCGGCTGTCCAGCGTCGTCACCAGCGTCTCGCGTCGGCTGAACGCCGAGTACAACGTCGGCAGGTAGGCGATGAACAGCGTGATGATGCCGAAGCCCGACAGGCTGGCCAGGAAGTCGATCGCGGTCGCGGCCACCGAATCGGTCGACGCGAACCCCAACGTCAGCATCGACGAGCCGCTCTCGCGCAGCGCCTCACCGAACGCCAGCTCGGTGAACGGCAGCAGCATCAAGCCGTAGGCCAGCCAGAACAGCAGCAGCCAGCAGCCGGCCAGCACCGCGAGCTTGGCTGCGCCCGCGCCCGCGAGGAACGCGTCGATGCGCTCGTAGCTGCCGAGCCGTCGCGCGATGCCGCGGATGAGCGTCCATGTCGCGCGCTCGACGGGCCGTGTGAACCCCGACGGCCGGGACCGTGGGACGACCAGCATTCTGGCGGCGCTCAGTGCCGTGGCGACCACCAGCAACAGTCCGAAGGTGAACCCGAGCCACTGCACCACCATCATCGGCCGTCCAGTCCGCGGCGCCGTTCAGACGCGCTGAGCATCGGGATCGCTGTCCAGGTCGGCGGCACCTGCGTGTCGACCGAGATCCCCTCGTCGGCGATGGCCCCGATCGTCTTGATGAAGGACTCGCCCAGCACGATGATCGTGAACAGCGCGTAGTGCTCCTCCATGTGCTCCCGGTCCGGCGGCAGCCTGCCGACCGAGCGGCGCAGGTTCGCCGCGAGCACGCGCGACACGTCGATCGTCATCGCCGCCGCCCACAGCGCGTACCGCCACGGTGCCGGGACGAACGCCGATGCGATCCACACGCCGGCGCCCGCGCCGCCACGAACATCAGGTCGTAGAAGAGCTCGAGCCAACCGACGGTCGGTTCGTCCGCACGCCGCTCGGTGCTCAGGCGCGGCAGAGCGGTGTGTGTGTGACAGACTCATCGTGTCGCTCATGCTAGGCGCGACACGATGCCTCGTTGTCCGAAGTGTCGGTGCGGAACCTGCGATCGGGCGTGCATCAGCACACGCGACGTGGGAACCGCTGTCTTCCCGGGTGGTCGTGCCGGTCACCGGGCAGGACCCTGGAGAGAGGAACAACGTGGCGCTACGTGAGCTGTTGAACGCCTGGCCGGTCACGCGGCAGCTGCGTGACGGTGATCTGCTGGGTCGCGGCGCCGCGTCGCGGTCGGCGCGATCCGGGCGGTTGCGACCGCGCACCGCCGATGCCGACCGCGTGGTCGACTCGATCTGCCCCTTCTGTGCGGTCGGTTGCGGGCAGAAGGTGTACGTCCGCGACGGCGAGATCGTCCAGATCGAGGGCAGTCCCGACTCGCCGATCTCCCGCGGCAAGCTGTGCCCCAAGGGAGCGGCGTCCAAGCAGCTCGTCACCGGCGACGACCGCGAGTTGCGTGTGAAGTACCGGCGACCGTACGCCACTGAGTGGGAACACCTGGACCTGGACACCGCGGTCGACATGATCGCCGACCGGGTGATCGCCAACCGCCGCGCGCACTGGGAGCAGACCGACGACGACGGCGTCGACGTCCACCGCACGATGGGCATGGCCAGCCTCGGCGGCGCCACGCTGGACAACGAAGAGAACTACCTCATCAAGAAGCTGTGGACCGCCCTGGGTGCCATCCAGATCGAGAACCAGGCGCGCATCTGACACAGCTCCACGGTCCCCGGTCTGGGGACCTCGTTCGGCCGCGGCGGCGCGACCACCTTCCAGCAGGACCTGGCCAACGCTGACGTCATCGTCATCGAGGGCTCGAACATGGCCGAGTGCCATCCGGTCGGGTTCCAGTGGGTGATGGAGGCCAAGCGGCAGGGTGCGACGATCATCCACGTCGATCCCCGCTTCACCCGGACGAGCGCCGTCGCCGACATCCACGTGCCGATCCGGGCCGGGACCGACATCGCCTTCCTGGGCGGGCTCATCAACCACATCCTCAGCACGGGACGGGAGTTCCGCGACTACGTCGTCAGCTACACCAACGCGGCGGTGATCGTCGACGAGACGTTCGCCGACACCGAGGACCTCGACGGCGTGTTCAGCGGCTTCGACGCCGACACCGGCACGTACGACACGGCGTCGTGGCAGTACGAGGGGATGGAGGCCGCGCCGTCCGCCGGACAGCGCGAGATGGGCAGCGAGCAGGGGGGCGGTGAGGAGGTCCGGGGGCGCAGCGGCGGTGGCGCCGCCCCGGACAGCGAGGCGGGTGCCGGCGACGAGCACGGATCGCACGGCGGTGGGCTGGAGGGGGGCGACCCGCCCTCGACCGACCCGACGCTGGAGCACCCGCGCTGTGTGTTCCAGCTGCTCAAGCGGCACTACCGCCGCTACACGCCGGAGATGGTCGAGCGTGTGTGTGGCATCCCGCAGGACCTGTTCCTCCGGGTGTGTGAGGCGTTGTGTGACAACTCGGGCCGCGAGCGGACGGGCGCGTTCGCGTACGCCGTCGGCTGGACGCACCACACCGTGGGCGTGCAGTACATCCGCACGGCCGCCATCGTGCAGACCCTGCTGGGCAACATGGGACGGCCGGGCGGCGGGATCCTTGCGCTGCGCGGCCACGCGAGCATCCAGGGCTCGACCGACATCCCGACCCTGTACAACATCCTGCCCGGCTACATCCCGATGCCGCACGCCAAGGAGTACGCCAGCCTCACCGACTACGTCGCGTCCAACTCGGCCCCTGCCGGCTACTGGGGGCACATGGACGCCTACGTGGTCAGCCTGCTCAAGGCGTGGTTCGGGGACGCGGCGACGGCCGACAACGACTTCTGCTTCGACTACCTGCCGCGCATCTCTGGTGACCACTCGGTGTACCAGAGCGTGTTCGACATGCTCGAGCACAAGGTCACCGGGTTCTTCCTGTGGGGTCAGAACCCGGTGATCGGCTCCGTCAACGGACGCCTGCACAGGATGGCGATGGCCGAGCTCGAATGGCTCGTGGTCCGCGACTTCTACGAGATCGAGTCGGCGTCCTTCTGGTACGACGCGCCCGAGATCGAGACCGGCGAGCTGCGCACGACCGACATCCGCACCGAGGTGTTCCTGCTGCCGGCGGCGGCCCACGTCGAGAAGGACGGGTCGTTCACGAACACCCAGCGGCTGCTGCAGTGGCACGACAAGGCGGTCGAGCCGGCTGGTGACCGCCGCAGCGATCTGTGGTTCGCGTACCACCTGGGTCGACGGATCCGCGAGAGGCTGTTCACGGCCGCGGATGGTTCCGGCATGGCGCGTGAGGATGTCGATCCGATCGATCTGCCGCTGTACGACCTGACCTGGGAGTACCCCACCGAGGGACCGCACGGGGAGCCCGACGCCGAGGCCGTCCTGGCCGAGATCAACGGCTGGGGCGCCGACGGCCGTCCGCTCGCCGGCTACACGGAGCTGAAGGCCGACGGGTCGACGGCGTGCGGCTGCTGGATCTACTGCGGGTGCTACGCCGAAGGGGTCAACCAGACGCGGCGACGCACACCTGGCGACCAGCAGTCGTGGGTCGCGCCCGAGTGGGCATGGGCGTGGCCGGACAACCGCCGCATCCTGTACAACCGTGCGTCGGCGGATCCGGACGGCAGGCCGTGGTCACAGCGCAAGGCCTACGTGTGGTGGGACGACGAGAAGGAGCAGTGGACCGGGCACGACACGCCTGACTTCACGAGCGGCATGGCGCCGGACTACGACCCGCCCGACGACGCCGAGGCCGAGTGGGCGCTCAACGGCCGTGACGCCTTCATCATGCAGGCCGACGGGAAGGCGTGGCTGTACGTGCCGAACGGGTTGAAGGACGGGCCGCTCCCCACCCACTACGAGCCGCACGAGTCGCCCGTCGACAACCCCCTGTACGTCCAGCAGGCCAACCCGGCCCGCCAGCAGATGCCGCGGCCCGACAACCCGTACAACCCGTCCGGCAGCGCCGCCGGTGCGGAGGCCTACCCCTGCGTCATGACGACGTACCGGGTCACCGAGCACCACACCGCGGGCGGCATGAGCCGGTGGGTGCCGCACCTGGCGGAGCTGCAGCCAGAGATGTTCTGCGAGGTCAGTCCTGAGCTCGCGGCCGCGCGCGGCCTGACCAACGGTGGTTGGGCGACGATCGTCACGGCGCGGACGGCGATCGAGGCCAAGGTGCTGGTGACCGACCGCATCGCACCGTTGCAGGTCGACGGCCGGACGATCCACCAGGTCGGCCTGCCGTACCACTGGGGCAGCAAAGGGATCTCGACGGGTGACGCCGCCAACGACCTCTTCCCGGTGGTGCTCGATCCCAACGTGCACATCCAGGAGACCAAGGCGGCCAGTTGCGACATCCGTCCCGGTCGCAGGCCGCGCGGGCCCGCCCTGCGCACGTTCGTCGAGTCCTACCCGCACATCGACCACGGCGACGGGCCGGGCAACATCCAGCGGACGCGCGATGGGCAGGGCCATCCGACGAGCTACTCCATGGAGCGAGGTCACGCATGAGGATGGTGCACCAGTGAGTGCCGCGCATGCCGAGACGTCGTGCGCCCGCCAGCGCGAGCGGAGCGCGTCATGAGCGTGGCCCCCGGATATCGGGACGCCCAGCCCCGGATGGGGTTCTTCACCGACACGACCGTGTGCATCGGGTGCAAGGCGTGCGAGGTCGCCTGCAAGGAGTGGAACGCCATCCCGGCGACCATCGACGAGCTGTCGGGCGACTCGTACGACAACACTGGTGGCCTGGGTGCGGACACGTGGCGCCACGTGGCGTTCATCGAGCAGCGGGTCCCCGAGATCATGGCCATGGGCGAGGCCGGCGTCTTCACTGGTGCGGGCGGCGCGGCAGCTTCGCCGGTGGGCGGGGACCGGACCGGGCGTGCCGCCCTGCCCGGCGATCCGGTCGATCTGACGCGCATCGGCGGCGAGGGCTTCGCAGGCGAGGAGGCCGTCGACCCCGCCGGCATCGACGTCACCCGCATGGGCGAGGACGGGCTGGCGGTGCCGATCGGCAGCTCGGCCGATGTCAGCTTCCGGTGGCTGATGAGCTCCGACGTGTGCAAGCACTGCACCACGGCCGCGTGCCTCGACGTCTGCCCGACGGGCTCGCTGTTCAAGACCGAGTTCGCCACGGTCGTGGTGCAGGAGGACATCTGCAACGGGTGCGGCTACTGCGTGCCGGCCTGTCCCTACGGCGTCCTCGACCGCCGCGAGGACGACGGCAGGGTCTGGAAGTGCACGCTGTGCTACGACCGGTTGATCGATGGTGGCGAGCCGGCCTGCGCAAAGGCGTGTCCGACGGACTCGATCAACTTCGGCACCCACGACGACATGCTCGCGATGGCGCGCGACCGCCTCGACGAGGTCGTCGAGGCGGGCTACGGAGGTGCGCAGCTGTACGGCGACGGGCCGTCGGGCGGCGTCGACGGCGCGGGGTCGGTCTTTCTGTTGCTCGATCAGCCCGAGGTGTACGGCCTGCCGCCGGACCCGATCGCGTCGACGAAGCACCTGGGGGACATGTGGCGCTCGGCGGCGGTGGCGGCGCTGACGCTGGCGGCGGGCGTCGCCGCGGCGGTCCTGGGCGGGCGTCGATGAGATCCTCGGCCATCGGTCCGTGCCGTGAACCGCTCACCGGCGGAGGCACGCCGCACGGCGGGCCCGCGTGGCGAACGACCAAGGAAGTGTGGGATGACTGAGCAGGTCGACAGCGCGTCACAGGCGCGGCTGGTCGCGGGCGGCAGGGGTGCGGTGGTGCCCGCCGCCGACGTGCGGACGTACTACGACAAGCCGGTCATCAAGGAACCTGTCTGGACCTGGGAGATCCCCTGGTACGTCTGGACGGGCGGCATCGCCGGCGGCTCGGCGGTGCTGACAGGCATCGCGACCGTGACGGGACACGTCGCGCTGGCGCAGGTCGCGCGCCGCATCGGGACGGCTGCAACGGTGCCCAGCCCGGTGCTGCTGGTCATGGACCTCGGTCGTCCCGAGCGCTTCCACCACATGCTGCGGGTGCTCAAGCCGACGTCCCCGATGAGTGTGGGCAGCTGGACGCTGATGCTGTTCTCAGCCGCCCAGGGTGGCGGCTGGCTGCTGGCCGAGCTCGGGTGGTTCCCCCGACTGCGGGCGCTTGCCGACGTCGCCGCCGGTGTGCTGGGCACGATCATGGCCACCTACACGGCGGTCCTGTTCGCCGACACGGCGGTGCCGGTGTGGCACGAGGCCCGCCGCGAGCTGCCGTTCGCCTTCGCCGCGGGCGCGGCGACCGCGGCGGGTGCCGCCTCGTGGCTGGCGGCCGGCGATGAGGTCGGCGGGCCGGCACGACGGCTGGCCGTCGGCGCGGCGGTCGTCGAGCTCGCGGTGGTGGAGGGCATGCGACGGCGCCTCGGGGACCTGGCAGAGCCCTACGAGCGCGAGGACGCCGGGCGATTCGCGACCGCCGCGAGGTGGCTGACCGCAGCCGGCGCCACGCTCAGCGCGATCGGTCGCGGTCGCCGGATGGTGCGGGTGCTCGGTGCGGGAGCACTGCTCGCCGGCTCGTTGTGTGAGCGCTGGGCCGTGTACAGGGCGGGGTTCATCTCGGCACGCGACCCCAGGTACACGGTCGGCCCCCAGCGTGCGCGTGCCGACGCGGGTCGCGGTGCGTGACCATCGCCTGTGCGACCAGGCGACACCGCCGGCAGCGAACGCCACCTGTACCATCGGCTAACGTGCGCATGACCGTTGTCATCAGCCTCTCCGGCGCTGATCGGCGGTGATGTCAACGCGTCGTCAATCATTAGTCACGCATGGCTACATTCCACCCTTCGGGTGACGACTTCCTCCCCTTTGTGTCATGGCTTGTTCGGTCTAGGGTGACGTGGTTCGTTCGACGCTCCCGCAGCAGCCGAGGTCAGCGTGCGGGGGCACGACCCGAAGGGTGAGCTGATGACGAATCATTCGGCGCTATCACCGTCGCGCGCACGGATCCGTGCGCTTGCGGTGGCGCTCGTGGCTCTGCTGCTCGCGGCACTCCTACCCGGAGCCGCGGCGCAGGCGGAGCCCAAGGACAAGTGCGACACCAGGACCAACAACACCTACCAGAAGCTGTTGGAGTGCATCACCGCCGAGGGCGTGTTCGACCACCAGGAGGCGTTCCAGGCGATCGCCGACGCTAACGAGGACCCGTTCTACCCCGGAACCCGCGCGGCAGGCACCGATGGATACGACAACAGCGCGGAGTATGTCGCCGACCTGCTGACGGCGGCCGGCTGGAAGGTCGAGCTCGACCCGGTCGATGTCACATTCGTCTTGCCGTCCACGCTCCGGCAGCTGACGCCCGTAGCGGCCGACTACGAGACCGGTGCGTTCACGGGCAGCGGCTCCGGCACGGTTGAGGGCAATGTCATCCCGGTCGACCTGGCGCTGGGCACCACCGAGTGGCCGACTGCACGCGCCGATTCCACGAGCGGATGTGAGCCCGAGGACTTCGATGGCATCGACTGGAGTGGTGACAACGACATCGCCCTCGTCCAGCGCGGCGCCTGCAACTTCGGGAACAAGGCGCTGAACGCCGAAACCGCTGGTGCCGAAGCGATCATCATCTTCAACCAGGGCAACACGCCGGATCGCGAGGGCCTGATCGTCGCGAACGCGTCGACGCTGAACGACGGCACGTCCATCCAGCACGGCATCCCTGTCGTGGGTGCGAGCTTCGCCGACGGTGTCGCGCTGGCCCAGGAGGGGTCGACGGCCTTCGTCGAGGTCCCACCGATCCAGACGCGGCAGGACTACAACGTGATCGCCGAACTGCCCGGCAAGAACGACGACAACGTCGTCATGGCCGGCGCCCACCTGGACTCGGTGATCCAGGGTCCTGGCATCCAGGACAACGGATCCGGGTCCGCTGCGCTGCTGGAGCTCGCGCTGTCGCTGTCGAAGCTCGAGCCGCGGAACACGCTGCGCTTCGGCTGGTGGGCAGCCGAGGAGCAGGGACTCGTCGGGTCCGAGGACTACGTCGAGGGCCTGAGCCAGACGGAGCTGGACCGGATCGCGGCGTACCTGAACTTCGACATGATCTCGTCGCCGAACTTCATCTACGGGGTGTACGACGCGGACGAGTCGAGCTTCCCGGCACCGACCGGCGTGCCGATCCCGGAGGGCTCCGAGGCGCTCGAGGACCTGTTCGAGACCTACTTCACCTGGCAGGGCATCCCGTACGAGGACAGTGAGTTCTCGGGGCGCAGCGACTACCAGGCGTTCATCCTCAACGGGATCCCGGCCAGCGGCCTGTTCACCGGCGCCGAGGTGCCCAAGACCGCCGAGCAGGAGGAGATCTGGGAGGGCGTCACGGGCGAGCAGTACGACCCGTGCTACCACCTCGCGTGTGACAGCCTCGACCCCGACGCCGAGGAGCCGGAGCGCGACCCGGCGGTCTACGCTGAGCTCGCCGACGAGAACGACGTGGTCGGCAACGTCTCGCTGGAGGCGCTCGGCGTCAACAGCGACGCCATCGCGTTCGCGGTGCTGACGCTGGCCTACTCGACCGAGGACGTCAACGGCGTGCCGGGCAAGTCGGTCCCGGGCAGCAGGGCGCTGGATCTGCCCGACGAGTTCGCGGGCCCGGAGGGCACCGTCGGCTCCGACGGCGGTGACGGACCCGCGCACGGGGAGTCCTAGCACCGACAGCACCTAGGAACCGAGGGGCGGCCGATCGGCCGCCCCTCGGCGCGGCAACTGCGATCATTGTCGTGTGCGTGACGACCTGACCGGGCTGGTGCTCGCCGGCGGCCGCAGCCGTCGCATGGGCACCGACAAGGCGCTGCTCACCGTGGACGGCCGGCCGCTCGTGTCGCACGTCGCGACGCGACTCGCGACCCTCTGTCCAACGGTGCTGGTTGCGCCCGGACCGCGTCGGCTGCTACAGGTGGTGTGGCCGCAGGTCGACGACCGCATCGCCGGAGCGGGCCCGCTGGCCGGGATCCTGGGTGGACTGGCCGCCGCCACGACCCCGCTGGTCGCCGTGGTGGCCGTCGACATGCCGCATCCTGATCCGGGCGTGCTCCTCGATCTGGCGAACGCATGGAACGGGCACGCCGCCGTCGTCCCGGTGCACGACGGACGACCGCAGCCGCTCCACGCGGTCTACGCCACCAGCGCGCTCCGCCGACTCGCGGCCGCGTTCGATGCCGGCGAGCGGTCGCCGACGCGTGCGCTGGGCCGCGTCAATGCGTTGACGCTGCCGGTGCCATGTGCCGGCCGGTGGTCGCTCGACCTCGACACCCGTCAGGACCTCGCCCGATTCCGCGCGCAGAGCCGACAGAGGGACTACCTGTGACCCCCGACACCGTCTACGCTGCCTCCGACGTGTCGATGTCTGCGTTTGGTCCGGTCGTCGACGCGACCGGCGTCCTCTTCCGGTTGCGTCTCCCCACGGATCACGTCAGGCGTGTGCGATTGTGTCAGAGCCTGGCGCGTCCGCGCATCGGCCCCACGATGCGCGCCGTCACGACGGACGGCGGGCAGCAGCAGCTGTGGCAGGCGCGACTCGACCGGCCGGATGTGGACCGTCTCGAGTACCAGTACGAGGTCGAGTTCGACGACGGCAGGCGCGAGCTGCTGCTGGATCCGCACAACCCGCGCCGCGCCGCGGGGCCGTTCGGTGACAAGTCGGTCGTGGAGATGCCCGGCTATCGGGCGCCGCGATGGTTGGACAGCGGTCCCGTGCCCGGTCGCTACATGACGCTCAGCCTCGCCAGCGACGTCCTGGACGCGACGCTCAACGTCGGTCTGTGGGCCGCGCCGCAGATGGACTTCGAGCGCGAGGCGCCGCTGCTGATCGTCCACGACGGGCCGGAGTACGACCGCTTCAGCGCCCTGCTGCGCTTCGTCAACACCATGATCACCCGCGGCCGGGTGCCGCCGCTGCGCGTCGTGCTGCTGCCGCCGGCCGATCGCAACGAGCACTACGCCGCCTCGCCCAAGTACGCACGGGCGCTCGCCCGCGAGCTCATGCCGGTGCTGGACTGGCTCGCACCCCAGCCGCGCGCGCGTCGTGACGGTCGGTCGTGGCGGATCGGCATGGGCGCCAGCCTCGGCGCGCTGGCCACCCTGCACGCGCACCGTCGCTATCCCGATCTGTTCGGTGGGCTGTTCCTGCAGTCGGGCAGCTTCTTCCAGCGGTACACGGACAGGCAGGAGTCCGCGTTCTTCCGCTTCGACCGGATCGTGGCGTTCGTCGACAGCGTCTGCGCGGCGGAGCGGGTCACCCGACCGGTCCCCGTCGGCATGACGTGCGGGACGGTGGAGGAGAACCTCGCCAACAACCGCAGGGTCCGCGACGCGCTGGCACTACAGGGCTACGACGTGGCGTTCGCGGAGCACCGCGATGGGCACAACTGGGTTGCGTGGCGTGACAGCTTCGATCCGCACCTCGCGGACCTGATCGAACGGGCGTTGGCATGAGTGCATCTGGTGACCGCCCCGGTGGGCACGCATCATGAGACGGGAGCACCTCTACCTGCCGTCGCGCAGCATCGGAGCGGCGGGCGGGGTGATCGCCTACGGCCACCACGGTCGCCCGCTGTTGGTGTTCCCGTCCGAGCAGGGCAACGCCTGGGACTACGAGGACCGCGGCATGATCGAGTCGATCGCCTGGCTCATCGATGATGGCCGCGTCAAGGTCTACTGCGTCGACAGCTACGACGGGCAGAGCTGGTCGGACCGGTCGATCGACACCGAGGAGCGTTCACGGCGGCACGGGCGGTACGAGGACTGGATCGCCCACGAGGTCACCGCGTTCATCCACGAGGACTGCGGTGGACCGCAGGACATCATCACGACCGGCGCGAGCATGGGCGCCTACCACGCCGCCAACTTCGCGCTGAAGCGGGCGGACCTGTTCCCGCTGGCCATCTGCCAGAGCGGCAACTACGACATCTCGACCACCGGCTGGGGACACCGTGGCGACGCCACCTACTTCAACAACCCCATGGACTACGTGGCGAACACCCACGGTGACCACCTCGACTGGCTGCGCAGCCGCGTCCGCCTGATCCTCGTGTGCGGCCAGGGTCAGTGGGAGGACACCACTGGCTCGCTCGAGTCCACACGACGGTTCGCGGAGGTGCTGGCGGCGAAGGGCATCCCGTTCGAGATCGATCTGTGGGGCCACGACATCCCGCACGACTGGCCCAGTTGGCGGGCCCAGATAGCGCACCACCTGCCCCGGGTGGTGTGACAGGCGCCGGTACCGACGGACACGGAGGCACGATGACCACCCACCTGATCGGCATGTTGCTCGGTACCGAGGACGACTGGCCGACAGCGTTCGAGCAGTTCGTCCGTCACCTGGACCTCAACATCGCGTACGCCGGCGAGACGCACAGGTTCGACACCGAGCGGATCACCATCGAGCCGTTCAGCTTGCGCCAGCCAGCCCGCCACGCGTTCGTCGTCGACCGCCTCGCCTACTGGTACTACCACCCACGCGAGTGGCTCAAGAAGGTCGCGCTGATGGATGAGGTGTACCTGCCCAACAACCCTTTCACGTTCCAGAGCATGGAGAAGCACGCGGCGTTCTGCGCCGCGATGCGTCTGGGGTTCAACGTTCCCGATACCTGGCTGCTGCCGCACAAGGTCCCGCCGGACAACGAGCGCTTCGCGCCGACGGCTCGCAGGTACAACCGCATCTTCGACATCGAGCGCGTCGGCGAGGCGGTGGGGTACCCGTCATACGTCAAGCCGTTCCACGGTGGCGGATGGGTCAACGTCACCCGCGTGGGCGGTCCCGACGAGTTGCGCGCGGCGTTCGACGAGTCCGGCCGCGAGCTCATGCACGTCCAGGCCGGGATCGAGGGCTACGACGTGTTCGCGCGTGGGCTGCAGATCGGGGCCGAGACGATCATCCTCGCGTACGACCCGACGAAGCCACTCCACGAGCGTTACAGCGTCAGTCACGACTTCCTCACCCCGGAGGCCGGCCGTGAGATCGACACGTTCGGCCGCACGATCGGAGCGTTCTTCCGCTGGGAGCACAACTCGTTCGAGGTCATCCTGCGCGACGGCGTGGCATACCCGATCGACTTCGCCAACGCCTGTCCCGACATGGCGATCATCAGCCTGCACTACTACTTCCCGTGGGCGATCAGCACGCTGGTCAAGTGGGCGGTCTACTGCGCCACGACGGGGCGGCGGATGCATCTGGACGGGCAGATGCGCCAGTTCTACAACATCGCCGACGACCCGAACCGCAGCTGGGAGGACAAGCTCGCGGCCTACCAGGCGCTGGCCGACGACTACCTCGAGCGGGAGCGCTACACCGCGTTCTGTGCCAGCCACCTCGCCCATCTCGACGCTGCGATGGTCGAATACATCTCCAGCACGCAGTTCGACGACCACCTGGTGGCCACCATCGTCGACGCCTTTCCGCCCCACGAGCACGAGCAGTTCGTCGCCCGCTACCGTGGGTTGCTGGGAGCGTGGGCTTCCGACCAGCACCCGAAGGCGACCGAGGTGACGTGATGGCCGAGCAGGTCACGGTCCGACGCCGGGTCCGTCGCGTCGAGGGTGCGGCTGTCCGGCCGATGGTCGACACGCTGGCCGCAGAGGAGCCCATGGAGATCCGCGTCGGCGGCGAAGCGGTCTCGGTGACCATGCGCACACCGGGGTCGGACTTCGAGCTCGCCGCGGGCTTCTGCCTCACCGAGGGACTGATCGACGATCCCGCGGACATCGCGGGCATCCGCTACTGCGTCGGCACGGCGCTCGACACCGGCCTTCAGACCTACAACGTCGTCGACATCGCCCGGCGCGACGGCGGGACCGTGCCCGTCGACCTGCGGCGCAACGTCTACACGACCTCGTCATGCGGCATCTGCGGCACGGCGAGCATCGACGCCGTCCGCCGCGACCTCCCACCGATCGACGACACCGTCCGGGTGTCGACCGCGGTCGTGTCGGGCCTGCCCGACGCGATGCGCCGTGCGCAGCGCGTCTTCGACCGGACCGGTGGCCTGCACGCGGCCGCGCGGTTCTCCGCCGACGGCGACATGCTCGATCTGCGGGAGGACGTGGGCCGCCACAACGCCGTGGACAAGTTGATCGGCGCCGCGGCGCTCCAGGGGCAGCTGCCGTTGAGCGGGCAGGTCCTCATGGTGTCGGGTCGCATCGCGTTCGAGATCGTGCAGAAGGCGTTGCGCGCGCGGATGCCGGTCATCGCGGCCGTGTCCGCGCCGACCTCGCTGGCGGTCCACCTGGCGGAGGATGCGGGCATGACGCTCGTCGGCTTCGTCCGGGGCGAACGCATGAACGTCTACTGTGGGCAGTGGCGGCTGGGCTGATCCGCCACGCCGCACGCGGCCGCTGCGCGTGCGATGATCGAGGTCACCATGCACGGGCTCCTGGCGCGACAGACGGCGGTCATCGGCGCCGTTGCCGCCGCCGGGCTGCTGCTGATGCAGTTGCGCACCGAGGGCGTCCGCGGCTACGGCGTCCCGGACATCCTGTCGATCCTCCTGGTTGCCGTGCCGGTCATGGCGCGCAGGTCCAGCCGCCCGCGCCGACCGCACGGCGCGGGCGCCGACACGCCGGCCGGTGCGAACGCGTCCGACGGCGATGCGGAGGAGCGGTCCGCGACGGGCGCTGACGAGGACACCGGGGCCAGACTCATCGTCGAACGCCTGCTGGCGCGGTGGGTCGCGATGCTCGTGGCCGTTGGCGCGTGGACCGGAGCCGTGCTGCTCGTGCTGCTGCAGGCGTGGCCCCCAGCGTTGTCCGCTCTCATCGTCATGGCGATCGCCGCATCGGGCATCCCCGCCGACCGGGACGACATGCCGGTCGCGCACACGTCCGGGCCCGGGTAGCCGGGGTCGCGCGACCTGTCCGGCCTCACGAGAGGGGCCCGCCGCGCACGCGACTGGACACCAGCCGCACGGTCCGGTGCAGCACCTCGTGGTAGTTGGGCAGGCTGAGATCGACGTGGCGCCCGTGCGCGCCACCGGCGTTCGCGTTGGTCACCAGCACGTGCACTGGCCGGTGGTTCCGCGGACCGTCGCACACGGCCGGCACGCGGATAGGCTCGCGACAGACCGGTGGCAACCGAACGAAGGCGCGCAGTGGATCCGTCGACCCGTCGACTGACCGAGTTCAGCCACGGCGCGGGGTGAGCGTGCAAGCTCGCCCCCGGCGAGCTGGCGCAGGTCCTGCGCCGTCTGCACCCCGGCCGTGACGACCGGCTGCTGATCGGCGCCGATCCCGGCGACGACGCGGCGGTCTGGCTGCTCGACGACGACCGCGCCCTGGTGGCGACGGTCGACGTCATCACGCCTCTGGTCGACGACGCCTGCCTGTGGGGCCGCATCGCCGCGACCAATGCCGCCAGTGACGTCTACGCGATGGGCGGTCGCCCGTTGTTCGCGCTCAACGTGGTGGGCTGGAACCGTGACGCGCTGCCGCTCGACCTGCTGGGCGACGTGCTGGCCGGCGCCGAGGCCGCCGCAGCCGACGGCGGGTGGATCACCGCCGGCGGCCACACGATCGACGACCCCGAGCCGAAGTTCGGATGCGCGGTCGTCGGTGAGGTCGCCGTCGATGCGATGCTTCGCGCGGACGGGCTTCGCGCGGGCGAAATCCTGGTGCTCAGCAAACCACTCGGCGTCGGGATCGTGAGCACGGCGATCAAGCGTGGTGTGGCACCTGACGACGTCGTCGACGCGGCCGTGGCGTCCATGGTCCGGCTGAACGCCGACGCCGCCGGGGTGGCGGTGCGCGCCGGCGCCACCGGCGCCACCGACATCACCGGCTTCGGGCTGCTCGGGCACCTGCGCCGGATGGCCGAGGCCTCGGGCGTCGATGTGCAGGTCGACGCTGCGGCGGTACCGGTCCTGCCCGGTGTCCTCGATCTGCTGCACCAGGGGATGGTTCCCGGCGGCACGCGGCGCAACCTGGCGTGGGCGGCGGAGGTCGTGCGCGCCCCGGACACCGACGACGACACGCTGCTGCTGCTCGCCGACGCGCAGACGTCGGGTGGGCTGCTGTTCGGCGTCGAACGGGATGTCGCCGACACGGTCGTCGAGGATCTGCGCGGATCCGGTCACGACGCGGCCGTGGTCGGGCGTGCCACGGCGGACGGCCCGGGCCACATCGCCGTCATGTGACACGCGGCGGCCGTCCCGCATCGGGCGCGCGCACGATGGCCCGGCCAGGCTGCGGCACCCAGGGCGTGGGCCCCTGGGCGGCCAGATCAGACGTTGAGCACGGAGGCCACGGCGTCGGCGAGGTAGTCGACGTTGCCCTCGGTGATGCCGGCGACGTTGATCCGGCTCGACCCCACCAGGTACACGCTGAAGTCATCGCGCAGCCGCTGCACCTGCTCCGGCGCCAGCCCGAGGAACGAGAACAGCCCACGCTCCTCGGCGATGAAGCCGAAGTCCATCCCGCGCTCCGCAGTGCACTCGGCGAACCTGCGACGCATGCCAAGCAGACGGTGGCGCATGCCGGTCAGCTCACCGCGCCATGAGGCCGTCAGGTCGTCGTCGGTCAGGATCCGTCCGACGATCGTGGCGCCGTGTGCGGGCGGCATCGAGTAGATGCCGCGCGCGATCGAGTTGAGCTGGCTGCTCGCCGCGGTCGCTGCCTCAGCGGTCGGCGTGACCGCGCAGATGAGGCCCGCACGCTCGCGGTACAGGCCGAAGTTCTTGGAGCAGGAGTAGGCGACGAGCATCTCGGGGAGGCGCGCCGCGAGCGTGCGGACGCCGTACGCGTCCTCGTCAAGGCCCTCGCCGAGGCCGTGGTAGGCGATGTCGACGAACGGTACGAAACGGCGGTCCGCCGCGATGTCGGCGACCGCATCCCAGTGCTCCGGCTTCAGATCGGCACCACACGGGTTGTGGCAGCACCCGTGCAGGACGACCACATCGTCGCGGTCGATCGACGCGAGCGTGCCGAGCATCGCGTCGACGTCGATGCCGTGCGCGTCGTGGTCGTAGTAGGGGTAGGCGTGGATCTTCAACCCGGCGTCGCCGAGCAGCGGCTCGTGGTTCGGCCAGGTCGGCGTGCTGACCCAGGTCGCCGCACCGGGGCGCAGCCGCTGCACGAGCTCGGCTCCCAGGCGCAGGGCGCCGCAGCCTCCGGGGGACTGGACGGCGCCGACGCGGGCCTCGGTGAGCACGGGGTGACCCGCGCCGAACAGCTCGCGCGTGACACCCGCGATGAACGCTGGATCGCCGGGTGGCGCGACGTACGCCTTGGTCTGCTGCTCCGCCAGCAGCTGCTGCTCCGCGGTGTGCACCGCAGCGAACACGGGCGTCCCACCCTCGGCGCTGCGGTAGACACCGGCACCCAGGTCGACCTTGTCGGGGTTCGGGTCGCGCTGGTAGGCGCCGATCAGGCCGAGGATCGGGTCCGGCGGCAGCGGGCGCACAGCGTCCAACATGACGTGCTCCTGTGGGCGTGACGAGATGCCCGTCGTGGCTATCGACTCCCGCATGGTACGCGGTGGCTGTACGACGAGTCGCCGCCCGGCGGCATGTGCCGACGACCACGCGTCGACGACCGCGGGACTCGACCACGTGGGTCCGAACGCGCATGATGTTCCCATGGTCCGACGTCGGCGCGGACGGTGTCGAGAACACCGTGCAGGGGTGGACGGCTAGTCTTGCGGGCCGGTCGACCACAGGAGCATCCGAACGTGACCACGGTGCAGTCGAGCCGCGAGTTCCACCTCGACCGGCGGACCCACGACGCGATCATCGAACACGCCCGCAGCGACTTCCCGTACGAGGTGTGCGGTCTCCTCGCCGGCCACGACGGTCGCCTGACCGCGCACTACCGCATCCCCAACGCGGCCCGCTCGATGACCTTCTACAACATGGATCCCACGGCGATGCTCGCCGCGATGAACGAGATGGACGACCACGACTGGGATCTCGTCGGCATCTACCACTCGCACACCCACACCGAGGCCTACCCGTCCAGCACCGACGTCGACCTCGCGTTCTACGCCGACGCCGCCTACCTGATCGTGTCGCTCCAGGACGCCGAACACCCCGAGATTCGTGCGTTCTCCATCGTCGACGGGCAGGTCAGAGAGCGTCCCGTCGTGGTCGACGGGGAACAATCGGTCGTTGTCCCACGTTGACCCTATTGTCACCGGTTCTGCAGCCGGCCTGATCACTACGCTTGCGGACCGGGCCGCCGACGACAGGATGCGATAGCGATGGCGATTGAGGTTCGGGTACCGACGGTGCTGCGCAAGCACACCGACGGCGAGCGACGTGTCTCCGGCGACGGGGACCATCTGCGCGAGCTGATCGACGATCTCGGCAACCGCCACGGCGGGCTCCGGACCGCGCTGGTCGACGACGACGGCAGCCTCCACCGCTTCATCAACGTCTACGTCAATGACGAGGACGTGCGCTTCATGGACGGCATCGACACCAGGCTGACCGACGGCGACGTGGTGTCGATCCTGCCCGCCGTCGCGGGCGGCTGACGGTCCACGATGCTGCTGTCGGATCCGTCGCACGCCATCGGCAACACGCCGTTGGTCAAGGTCGCGGCGCTGTCGCCCGACGACTACGAGATCTACGTCAAGCTCGAGGGCAGCAACCCGACCGGCTCGATCAAGGACCGCGTCGCGCTGTACCTGATCGACGACGCCGAGCGTCAGGGCGCGATCGCCCAGGGCTCGCGGATCATCGAGCCCACCAGCGGTAACACCGGCATCGCGCTCGCGGCGCTGTGCATCGCCCGCGGCTACAAGCTGACGTGCGTGATGCCCGAGAACACGTCCGCCGAGCGGCGCACGCTGCTCGAGTTGTACGGCGCCGACATCGTGTTCTCGCCGGGCCGCGAGGGCTCGAACGGCGCGGTGCGCCTGGCCCGCGAGATGGCCGACGACGACCCAGACGTGTTCATGCCGTTCCAGTACGGCAACGACGCCAATCCACGGGCCCACTACGAGACGACGGGCCCCGAGATCATCACCGACCTGCCAGACGTCGCCGCAGTCGTGTCCGGTCTCGGCACCGGCGGAACGCTCGCCGGTGTCGGCCGCCGGCTCAAGGAGCATGACCCGGGCATCAAGGTGTTCGCAGCCGAGCCCGAATACGGCGACCTGGTGTACGGACTGCGCAACCTCGACGAGGGCTTCGTCCCGCCGATCTTCGACCCGTCGCTGCTCGACGGCCGCATCAAGGTCGACTCGCGGAAGTCGCTCGAGGCGACGCGGGCGCTCGCGCAGCTCGCGGGCATCTTCGCCGGCGTATCGACCGGCGCCGCGTTGTCGGTGGCGCGGCGCATGTGCCGGCCTGGGCGCCTGCCACGGGGGAGCAAGGTCGTGGTCATCTCGGCCGACGGTGGCTGGAAGTACCTGTCGACCGGAGCCTTCGACGCCGGCGACCCGACCACACTCGCCGAGCGCATCGCCGACACGGTGTGGGCCTGACCGACCGGGCGCTCTGCCCACCCGGCAGGCCCGCCGGTGACGGATAGACTGCCCGGCTATGACCGCTCCCTTCCCGACGGCGGCGCTCCGTCGTGCCTGATCGCCGTCCCATCGGCGTGTTCGACTCGGGCGTGGGTGGCCTGACGGTCGCGCGGGCGCTGATCGACCTGCTGCCCGACGAGCGGATCGTGTACTTCGGCGACACCGCGCGCTTCCCGTACGGCACCAAGTCGGTCGACGAGCTGCGCCGCTTCGTCGACGAGGTCGTGACGTGGTTGGACCGCGCTGACGTCAAGATGACCGTGGCCGCGTGCAACAGCGCCACCGCGGCGGCGATCGAGCCGTGCGACGGCATCGCCGCCTCCGCGCCGATGCCCATCGTGGGCGTCATCCGGCCAGCGGTCGTGTCGGCGGCCGCCGCGACCCGCAACGGCCGGGTCGGTGTCATCGGCACCGAGGCGACGATCTCCTCCCGCAGCTACGAGCACGCGTTCGCTGCGCTCGCTCCCGGCGTCGACGTGGTCTCGCAGGCATGTCCCGCGCTGGTCACGTTCGTGCAGGAGGGCCGGACGACCGACCCGGACGTCGTCACGCAGGTGCGGGTCGATCTGGCGCCGCTCGTCGCCGCCGGCGTCGACACGGTGATCCTGGCCTGCACGCACTACCCGCTGCTGACCGGTGTGCTCTCCTACGTCCTCGGGCCGGGTGTCATGCTCATCTCGAGCGCCGAGGAGACCGCACGCCGCGTCGTGGCGCGGTTGATGGACACCGACCTGCTCTCCGACCGCCCGATCGGTGACCACCGGTTCGTGTCGAGTGGCGATCCCGACGAGTTCCGCCGGCTCGCCCTGCGCTTCCTGGGTCCCCGCCTGGCCGCCGTTGATGTGGAGCAGCCCTGGCGTGAACTAGCCTCCCCGTAGCGCCAGCCGGCGTTGCGAGGCCGCCCGACCGCCGTCCGGGCGCTGAACACGAGGGATAGGCCATGGTCAAGGTCACGGTGCTAGGCAGTGCCGGCAGCCACCCGGGCAATGGGCGGGCCTGCTCGTCGTACCTGTTGTCGGCGGGTGAACGCCACCTCCTGCTGGACTGTGGCAACGGCTCGGTCACCAACCTGATGGACGCGGTCGATCCCGCCGACATCGATGCGGTCATCATCAGCCACATGCATCCCGACCACTTCGTCGATCTCTACGGGCTGCACTACGCCCTGCGGTTCCACCCCGAGGGCGCCAAGACGGTGGACGTCTACGCGCCGGCGGGCGCGCGCGAGCTGCTGACCGGGCTGCTGCTCGGCGAGAGCGCCGGCAGCTTCAACAGGCACCTGCCGGTCCACGTCGCCGCGGCCGGCGAGAAGCTCGAGCTGGGTCCGTTCGTCGTCGACCTGTTCGCGGCGAACCACCCCATCGAGACCCTCGCGTCGCGGGTGACCGTCGACGGACGGATCATCGCGTTCAGTGGCGACAGCGGCGCGACCGACGAGCTGATCGCGTGCGCGGAGCAGTCTGATCTGTTCATCTGCGACTCGACGTGGGTGTCGCGTGACGCCCCGTTCCCGTCCGGCGTCCACATGACCGGCACCGAGGCGGGACAACATGCCAACGCCGCCGGTGCCGACCGGTTGATGGTGACGCACGTCTTTCCACAACGCGATCCCGAGCAGGTGGCCGCCGACGCCGAGACCGTCTATGACGGCGAGGTCTGGGTTGCGGTCGACCGGGAGGAGTACGAGCTGTGAGCACATCGAGCACCGCCACGCGGGCCGACGCCGCGGCGGCACCGGCACGCCACGACGGACGCGCGGTCGACGAGTTGCGTCCCGTCAGCTTCGCGCTGGGGGTGCAGCGCTTCGCCGAGGGGTCCGTGCTCGTCAGCTTCGGGGCGACGCAGGTGCTGTGTTCGGCGAGCGTGCTACCCGACGTGCCCAGGTGGCTGCGCGGGTCCGGTGGCGGATGGGTCACGGCCGAATACGCCATGCTGCCCAGGGCGACCGCCGAGCGGACGCGCCGGGAGGTCAGCTCGGGGCGCCCGAAGGGTCGCACGCAGGAGATCCAGCGCCTGATCGGCCGGTCGCTGCGGTCGGTCATCGATCTCACCGCGCTCGGTGAGCGGGCGATCATCGTGGACTGCGACGTGATCGTCGCCGACGGCGGGACCCGCACCGCGTCCATCACCGGTGGCTGGGTCGCATTGTCGCTGGCGCTCGACGCACTGGTCGCCGACGGCGGTCTGCCCGCCGCGCCGCCGCTCGATCCGCTGGCGGCGGTCAGCGTCGGCATCGTCGACGGGGTGAGCGTGCTCGACCTCGACTACCACGAGGACGTGGCCGCACAGGTCGACATGAACGTCGTGGCCACCGCCGACGGACGCATCGTCGAGGTGCAGGGCACGGCCGAGGAGTCGCCCTTCTCCCGCGAGCAGCTCGACGAACTGCTCGATCTCGCGTTGGCCGGCTGTCGCCAGCTCACGCTCGCCCAGGCCGCTGCGCTCGCCGACGACGACGCATGACCCGCGTCGTCCTGGCGACGCGCAACCACCACAAGGTCACCGAGCTGCGGCGGATCCTGGCCGATGCACCGATCGAGCTCCTCAGCGGCCTCGACCTCGATCTGCCCGAGGTCGAGGAGACGGGCGACACGTTCGCTGCCAACGCGCTGCTGAAGGCGGAGGCCTGTGTGGCCGCGACCGGGTTGCCGGCGGTGGCCGACGACTCCGGCCTCGTGGTCGACGCGTTGGGCGGTGAGCCGGGCGCGCGGTCGGCGCGGTATGCGGGCGAGGACGCGGACGACGAGTCGAACCTGCGCCTGGTGCTCGAACGGCTCGGCGCGGCGCGGCAGCGGTCGGCGCGGTTCGTGTGCGTCGCGGCGCTGGCGATGCCCGGTGGCGGGCACATCACCGAGGAGGGCGTCATGGAAGGCGTGCTGACCGACGCCCCGCGCGGCGACGGTGGCTTCGGCTACGACCCGATCTTCGTCGCGGTCGGTCAGCAGCGCACGAACGGTGAGCTGACCCCCGACGAGAAGGACGCGATCTCGCACCGGGGCGCGGCGTTCCGCGCGCTGCGACCTCACCTCGTGGCGTTGACGACCGCCTGATCAGCGCCGCGGGTCGTCCGTCGCGAGCGCCGCGTTGCGGTACCGGTCGTCGTCGGTGATCTCGCGACCGAACCAGTCCGGCGGCGTGAACGCACGGCCGTCGTCCTCGGATGCGAACTCGACCTCGGCGATCAGCAACCCGTCCAGGTGGTCGGCGAACCGGTCCACCTCGATCTCCACGCCGTCGTCGGTCGGCAGCACCCATCGCTGCTTGCGGATCCGCCGCCCGTCCGTCAGCTCCCACAGCTGGTCGAACTGCTCCTCGGACAGTTCGATCGTGACCTCGCGCCGGACCTCGCCGCGTCCGCCCTTGACCGTCAGCAGATGGTCGCCGCCGCGGGCACGCACCCTGACCTCGAGGTCGTCGGTGACCGCCAGGTAGCCCTGGTCTATGTGCGTCGGCTCCGCGGCCGCCGTGATCTCGGGCAGCGCGTCGAGGAGGAACTTGCGCTCGATCTCGTAGCTCATGGATGCCCACCGTCCGCCGCTCAGGCACGTCACGCGGCCTCGTGTCACTGCTGGCGGTGTGCAGTCTGCCCGATCCGGCCGCGGTGGCACGGCCCGGACAGCAGGTCAGCGTCCGGTCGCGCTACTCCCAGCCACCGATGTCGACGGCATGCGCCTCCCACACCAGGTCGGCGCCGTGCTGGCGGTGGCGGACCAGGTCGGTGACGAGCACCGTGACGTGGTCGCGCAGGGCCTCGATGTCGTCCTCTCCGGCGTGGGCGGGCAGTCGGCGGATGTGCCCGAGCGTGGACGAGAGCTCGTGCCGGATGCGGTCGTGCTCCTCGCAGAGGCGTTCGATCGCGTTGATGAGCCGGGGGCTGTGTTCGCCGATCTCGGCGAGCACGCCGCTGTCGCCCTCGGTCACGGCGATGTGCCGCTCGAACGTGGCCGCCAGGTCGATCAACGCCTCGTGCACCTGGTCGGACCACTCCGCGACCCGGCCAGGAGCGGGACGGGCCAGCGACCGCTCGAGGCAGATCATCGCCTCGCGGAGGTCGGCGCGCTGCGCGCGTGCGACGCGCAGCAGCGTCGACTGGTCGGCGGTCGCGTCGTCCGCATGCTCGGCGGCGGGCGCGGTCTGGGTCGCCTGCATGTGAAGATCACTCGGCACTGCGCACCTCCCAGTACGACGGCGACGTCACCGTGGCAGGCCCGGGATCACCGCTGGTGACCATCAGGTCTGCTGCTGTGCACACTTGCACAGCATTGGACCCGTGTCATGGGGTGATCCGCGAGAGTTTGGGGCGAACAACACATCGGCGGCTTCGTGGTGCGGCAAGAAGTGGCGATCTTGTGCACAGCCGACGGTCCGGGATGGGCCCGCCACCGCCGGTCCGCGTGAGGGCGGTGCTGGCAGAATGGTGCGTGGTGCTGACCGCGTGACCCTCGCCGGTGACTGCGCGGTCAGTCGCTCGGCGCGAGTGGTGGAATCGGAAGACACGCCAGGTTTAGGTCCTGGTGCCCGCAAGGGCGTGCAGGTTCGAGTCCTGTCTCGCGCACCCCGTCTGAGCATGGCAAACGCGAATCGAGCTCGGTTGTCCCCAAGGGGCCTCGACGCGATCTGCTAACCATTTGCCAACTTCGCCGCAGCGGACAGCGCGACGAGGGGTAGGGGATGCCGAAGCGACCGCCCGGCGTCTATAAGCGGGGCAGCGCCTGGGCGGTGGTCCTCGACCACGGCCGCGATCCGGACACCCGGAAGCGCAAGCAGGTATGGCACTCGGGCTTCGCCACGCTGAGCGACGCGTCGGAGGCGCGGACCCGCCTGCTGCGCGAG